>JACCZV010000111.1 GCA_013695775.1 Chitinophagales bacterium
TATACCACCTAATAACAAGCAAATGAATTTCTAATGTGGAAATCATTTTTGGTGTGAAACATGCATCTTATGAAGTTGATTAATTTTGTGTAACTTATTATATCATTAAATGAATAATCCGAAAGGAAAGCTAATTGCCATTGGTGGGGCAGAGGACAAAGGAACAGATCTTGAAATTGGTGTTATCCATCGCAATAATCTTAATTTTTTTGAGCTTGGCATTTTAAAACGGGTTGCCTTTGAAACGGGAAATGCAGGCGCCCGCATTGAGGTGATCACTACGGCTTCCTCATCGCCCAAAGAAGTGGGGGTAAATTATCTTAATGCCTTTTCAAGGATTGGATATTCGAATGTTGGACATATGTCAATACGGGATCGTGATGATTCAAATAAAGAGGAATTTTTCTCACGGGTTGCGGAAGCAAACGCTGTGATGTTTTCGGGTGGCAACCAGTACAGGCTTACTTCTACCTTCGGTGGAACAGAAATCTTAAATCTTTTACAGGAACGATATGAGAACGAAAATTTTGTAGTTGCAGGAACAAGTGCCGGCGCAATGGCCATGTCAAATACAATGATTTATGAAGGAAACAGTGGCAGGTCGCATTTAAAGGGAGAGGTGAAAATTACAACCGGTCTGGGTTTCAGCCGACAGCTTATTTTTGATTCACATTTCGATAAGAGGGGGCGTTTTGCCCGTCTGGTACAGGCTATTGGTGCCAACCCGTCATGCCTTGGCATAGGACTGGGAGAAGATACTGGTGTTGTGATCATTGACGGAAAAATTGAGATCATTGGCTCTGGGATGGTTACAATAATAGATGGCCATCAGATCAGGCATTCAAACATAGCCGACATTCCTGAGGGCAATCCTATTTCTATAGAAAATCTGATAGTGCATTTTCTTACATCAGGAGACAGCCTAAATATCAAACGCCGAACAGTTGAGGTGAAACATGTAGAGGTGAAAGTGGAGGATTAAGAAACTAACGGCAATAATTTCGTTTATTGGTTCCCACAGTTTTACTTCGTTCTTCAGGTTCTTAATGATTTTGGTGATTATCATTAGTATATTTTTGTCAAGAAGATATTAGAGCAATTTTTATATCAATTAGGTTCTCTAAATCTTTTAGCGATAGATTGCAACCATCGCTTCTTCTCCGTTCTTACAGTAACCACGATACATGCCTGCCGAATTAAATGGCATCTCAATGTTTCCAAAAGAATCAATTGCTATTAAACCCCCTTCTGCCCCTAATTCTACAAGCTTGTGATTTACCACCAAGTCGGCTGCTTCTTTTAAGAGCATGTCTTTATATTCCATGAGTGCAGATACATCGTATGCAACCACGGCACGAATAAAATATTCTCCATGGCCGGTACATGATACAGCGCAGGTATTGTTGTTTGCATATGTTCCTGACCCAATAAGAGGGCTGTCTCCAACTCTTCCATAGCGTTTATTGGTGATTCCACCTGTGGAGGTACCAGCTGCCAGATTCCCCTGCAGATCTAATGCGACGGCTCCTACTGTTCCAAACTTCTTTTCACTTCCATGATCGAGTTGCATCAGGTCATGTGCCCTTGAATATTGCCATTGCTCATAACGCTCTGCAGTAAAAAAATAAGCATCTGTTTCAAAGGCAATTCCCCGCGAGCGTGCAAATACTTCGGCACCGGAGGCGCACAAAAATACATGCTCTGAATGTTGCATCACTTCCTTTGCGAGGATTATAGGGTTCTTAATATTTTTCACACAAGAAACAGCACCTGCATGCAAAAGCTTGCCATCCATTATAGAGGCATCCAGCTCGTGTTTCCCTTCGTGATTGAAGACGGCTCCCCGCCCTGCATTAAAGCATGGGTAATCTTCTAAAACCCGAACGGCAGCCTCCACAGCGTCAATGGCGCTTCCACCTTTGTCAATGATGACATAACCTGTTGCAAGTGCGTCTTTTATGCCCTGCTTGAAAACTTCCTCTTTTTCATGGGTCATTTTATCCTGAAGGATTGTACCCGCACCTCCATGAACCGCAATCCCGAATTTCTTCATATTGTAGCTATCGGTAAAAATAACCATTCGTCATCAGCGGTGGATGCGAATAGTCTTTAATGTTACTAGCTTTGGTCTTATATCCGTATGTTTTACAATTCTCCATTCATATGATGGAGACCTCGATATAAAGCTTAAAGTCCCGGACGGAACCACAATTAATTTATCGAATAACAATGGGGGTGAGTTAGACGATTTCAATGAAACATGTGTAATGGAAAATGCAGCCTCTGCAAAAGCAGGCAGAACCGAATCCTTTTTGAAGTTGGTAAAGTTGTGATGTAGTTTTAAATCTATACCACCCTACAAAAAAATTTAATCAATTCGGGTGAAGAAATTTATAAGCCTGCCCAACCTTTTAGACATTTAGCATCATCATCTCATCCGTATTATCTTTTTACTGCATCCATTAACCTTAAAGATATGTTGGAAGGAAACTTCCTGATATATCATAACTTTGCTCTCTATAAGGATTAAACGCAAAAAATACTTTTTGCTCGACTTTAATATATCATGGAATACTTCGTCATCTTTTTGTTGTCCCTTTTCAATGGTGTTTTTGCTATGGCAGAGGTTGCATTAATTTCCTCACGCAAAATACGTCTGGAGAAATTAGCCCGTCACGGTAACTGGAGAGCTAAAATAGCATATAACCTAGCGAAAGATCCACAACGCTTTCTTGCTACTGTTCAGATAGGAATAACGGTCGTAAGCCTCATTGCCGGCGCCTATGGCGGCACAGAAATAGCCGGACGTTTGTCAGAAAATTTTGCCAGCGTGACCTGGCTTAAAGAATATGCGGTTATGCTTGGTTTTGCAGTTACTATCATATTTACAACATTTCTCACTCTTGTTCTTGGTGAGCTGGTTCCAAAAACCATAGGAATGTCGCGGCCCGAAGTGATTGCAATGGCGCTTGCACCTATTATGCAGTTGCTCTATTATGTTGCTTCACCGTTTATCTGGTTGCTCGGCGTGTCTACTAAATTTATTCTTAGATTATTAAGGTTCAACCGGAAATCGGAAGATCCACCTGTCACCGAAGAAGAGCTAAAGCACCTGATAGAACAGGGGCGCCAGTACGGAATATTAGAAGAACAGGAGTCTGACATGATGCGAAGCATTTTTCGCACCGCGGATCGCAACGTAAGCACGTTGATGACACACCGTAATGATATAATTTGGCTCGAAGAGGGTTCCACAATAGACGATATACGAAAGCTGATAAATGAAAGCGTTCATTCAAATTTTCCTGTTTGCAATAAAAGCCTGGACCATATCATTGGAATTGTTTCTATAAAAGATATACTTATTCAAGTGAGTCAAAATAAACCGTGGAACCTTAATGAACTGGTCAAACAGCCATTATACATTCCGGAGTCTATGCCTGCAATGGAGCTTCTGGATACATTCCGCAAATCAGGAAACCATATAAGTCTTGTGATGAATGAATATGGGTCACTCGAAGGAATTGTTACGCTGCATGATGTGGTAGAATCAATTTTCGGAAACATACGCCTTACTGATCAGCATACACAGCAAGAAGCAGTTATGCGTACCGATGGATCATGGCTTATGGACGGAATGATGCAAACTCATGAATGGAGCGACCTCTTAAACATACATGATCTGCGGGATGAGGAAATGGGAAACTATAACACTTTAGGGGGTTTTATTATGCATCATCTTGGCAAAATTCCAAAGACATCGGAGCATTTTACTTTTAGAAATCATTATTTTGAAGTAGTTGATATGGATGGAAAAAGGATAGATAAGGTACTTGTAAAGAAAGAAGAATCTATTCTTATCGAATAGTTCGAATCTTGTTGAATAGTTTGAAGGCAAAAACTCTCCATCGGTTGATATCTCATTAAAGTTTAAGGCAATGCTCCTTGCTCTGGCATTACAATAGCCAGGATGATATATAAGAGTAATCCTGAACCAAATACAAGAAAAGCAAATATAAATAGCACCCGGATAATAGTAGGATCCATATTGAAATAATTACCCAGCCCACTGCAAACTCCAAATATTTTTTTTTCTCCTTTCACCAATCGTTGTGCCATAAAATAAACTTTATCAGATCAAAAATAAAAACATTTTAGAAGCAGTTGAAAACAGCTTCATAAAATCTGCAGATAATTTTATTGACGGAATTCTTTCTGATCTTGAATGACCCCTGGCTCTATGCCATACTATGGTAAACTGCAAGCACATCATCATCATCTTCCATCATCTCCGTAAGCTTAAATACATCTTCAGCTTCAGCATCTGATACTTCCTTTGTGTTTAAGGGCAACCATTGTTTTTCTGAGCTTACAGGCACGATTCCCTTCGATTCAAGCCCTTTTAACATAGATCCAAAATCACTAAACCTCGTTGTGATATAAATTCCATCATCCTCCGGCACAATATCTTCTGCCCCGAAATCAATGAGGTCGAGTTCAAGATCATCAAGGCTAATGCCTTCCCTGGCAATTTTGAAAACACCCTTCCGGTCAAACATAAATGATACTGATCCGCTGGTGCCCAGGCTTCCATTTCCTTTCGAAAAATACATTCTTATATTCGCCACCGTTCTTGTAGGATTGTCTGTTGCACAATCGATCATTACTGCTACACCATGAGGTGCATATCCCTCGTAGGTAATCTCCTCATAGTTACTCGAATCTTTAGAGGAGGCGCGTTTAATCGCTGCATCAACCCGGTCTTTAGGCATATTCACTGCTTTGCCATTCTGAATGGCCAACCGCAGCCTTGGATTATTTTCCGGATCAGCTCCTCCATTCTTTACAGCAATGGCAATTTCTTTACCGATCTTGGTGAAAGCCTTAGCCATTTTATCCATCCTGGCAAAGATCTTATGCTTCCGTTTTTCAAATATTCTCCCCATTATTCAATTTAATTTCAAGCTTCATTTTTTACATCCGCAAAATAAAGAGATTAAATCTTTCTATAAATTTTTATAAAGGATATGTAGACCGATTTTTATCATATATATGGTAAAGGATGATTTGTGTCAGGCAATTGGTAGCATGGTATAAAATCTACAATAGAGATTATAACTGACACATTATTTTCCGGTCCCCATTTTATTTACCTGTTCCTGAAGAATTAAATCCACTACGCCTCTCAAAATTTATTTAGCATCAATTCCTATTTTTGACCGCAGGCCAACAATGTCAGTTCGACAGGTGCACTTTAATAATGGATTTACAATACAACAAAAACGAGGATCAGAACTTATTGCTGCTTAGTGAGGTAAGGCAGAAGCTGGATAAGATCAGCCATGGCGGCGGGAAAAAAAATATCGAGAAGCAGCACGAGAAGGGCAAGCTCACAGCCCGGGAAAGGATAAGTTATCTGCTTGACAAAGACAGGGCTTCATTTGAGTTAGGAGCTTTCGCAGGTTATGAGATGTATGAGGAACATGGCGGTTGCCCGGCCGGTGGAGTAATTGTAATGATAGGGTATGTTTCCGGGCAGCAATGTATTGTAGTAGCCAATGATGCCACCGTTAAGGCGGGAGCCTGGTTTCCTATTACAGCAAAAAAAAACCTGCGGGCTCAGGAGATAGCGATGGAAAACCGGCTTGCCATCATTTACCTGGTTGACAGCGCAGGGGTTTTTCTGCCGATGCAGGATGAAATTTTTCCTGATAAGGAACACTTTGGAAGAATCTTTCGCAACAATGCCCTGATGAGCTCTATGGGAATTAACCAGATATCCGCTGTGATGGGAAGCTGTGTTGCAGGGGGAGCTTATCTTCCCATTATGAGCGACGAGGCAATGATAGTGGATAAAACGGGCTCTATATTTCTTGCAGGTCCTTTTCTTGTTAAGGCTGCAATCGGGGAAGATGTAGATCAGGAAACACTTGGTGGCGCGACTACTCACTCCGAAGTTTCCGGGGTTACAGATTACAAATGTATCAACGATGAGGATTGTCTTGATCGCATCCGAAGCATTATGGCAAAGTTAGGCGGCCATGAAAAAGCCGGATTCAATAGAATTGCTACCTCGCTTCCTACGCACAATGAAAAGGAAATTTATGGATTGCTGCCTACCGATAGTGGAAAGCAATACGATACCCATGAATTAATTGAGCATCTGGTAGATGATTCAGCCTACGACGAGTATAAAGCGGGGTATGGAAAATCTATTATTTGTTGTTATGCCCGCATTGATGGTTGGGCTGTAGGTATAGTTGCGAATCAGCGCAAAGTTGTAAAAAACAAGAAAGGAGAAATGCAGTTTGGAGGCGTGATCTATTCTGATTCAGCAGACAAGGCTACGCGTTTCATCATGAATTGTAATCAGAAAAAGATACCCCTCGTCTTCATGCAGGACGTTACAGGATTCATGGTCGGATCAAAATCAGAGCAGGGAGGTATCATTAAAGATGGCGCAAAGATGGTTAATGCGGTAGCAAACAGCGTGGTTCCTAAGATCACCATCATTGTGGGCAACAGCTATGGCGCTGGAAATTATGCGATGTGCGGTAAAGCCTATGATCCCCGAATTATTGTAGGCTGGCCTACTGCCAAAATTGCGGTAATGGGTGGAAGCCAGGCAGCAAATACATTGCTACAGATTCAGGTTTCTTCATTGAAGGCCAGGGGTGAAAAAATTACACCGGCAGATGAAAAAAAATTACTTGAGGATATCATGCAGCGTTACGCAAAACAAACATCTCCATATTATGCTGCTGCGCGACTTTGGATTGATGCTATCATTGATCCGCTTGAAACAAGAAAAGTAATATCTATGACCATTGAGGCTGCAGATCATTCACCCATTACGAAAGCTTTTAATGTAGGTGTGATTCAAACCTGAGAATTTCTTCTTTTTAGCTATTAAATCACTTTTAAATCTATTATCCATGCAGGCCCCATCTGAAAGTATTCAATTCAAAGCCTGATATCTGCAAGGCACGATCCACAACAGTTGCAGCAAGCTCTTCGAAAGTTTTTGGTAAAGAATAAAATGAGGGGGTAGCCGGACAAATTATTCCACCTGCTTCTGTAATTGCTTTCATATTATTGATATGTATCAGATTATAAGGAGTATCCCGAATAATGAGAATCAGTTTCCTTTTTTCTTTTAGCATTACATCGGCCGCTCTTGTCACAAGGTCATCAGATATTCCTGCAGCAATTCGTCCCATTGTTCCCATAGAGCATGGGCAGATAATCATTGCATCATACCCGGATGATCCGCTTGCAAAAGGGGCCGTGAAGTCATTTTTTTCATAAAAGGAAAATGTATATCGGGCTAAATCTTCGGATGCAAGTTCATGGTTCCACACAAATCTTGCGTTGTCGCTCATCACAGCCCCTACCCTCTCAATTTGTGCTTCCAATAGTAGCAGCTTATCAAACAATACCTTTGCGTAAATGCTGCCGCTCGCGCCAGTAACCCCAACTACTAATTTTTTCTTTATCATATTAATTCTTCATATAGTGTGATTTCCGATCAGCAGCGCAGTTATTTGCAAGGGTAAATTTCAGCTAATGAATCTGATGGTGCAAAAGGATGATATTCATATGCTTTTACTTCCAATCATTAAGCCCAATCCATTTTATTATCAACCACAAACATCAGTATCTTTATGGTTAGTTTTATGGAATTGTTTTTGATCTTCTGCGTTTTCGCAATAAATCACACCAATGAGAAAAATCATCTTTATTCTTTTCATCCCAATCTTAGGTTTTTTGCCTGAAACTTTTGCTCAGGCGTCGCCAGACGTCATCAGATGGATGTCAATTTCTGAAGCAGAAAAGTTATCGAAGGATCATCCTAAAAAGATATTGGTGGATGTTTATACAGACTGGTGCGGCTGGTGTAAGAAATTAGATGCTACCACGTATAAAGATCCTGCGATCGTGAAATTTATGAATGAGAATTTTTATGCTGTTAAACTGAATGCTGAATCAAGGGACCAAATTGTTTTCCAGGGACAGGAATACCAATTTGATCCATCAAAAAGAATAAACACCGTGGCGGCCATGTTTCTGAATGACCAGGGAGGCTATCCTACTACAACTTTTCTTGATGAGAAACTACAGGTAATCTCCGTCATCCCTGGTTATCTTGCAACCCCGATGATGCAAAACGTGTTGCATTATTTTGCTGAAAATCATTATCTAACCACAGATTGGAACTCCTACCTTAGCTCTATAAGCACCGTTCCAAAGCAATAAATCATTGGTATATAAGAGTTCAATCTTGAATCGATTGTTTCTTTTGAGTGCAACTCAGAATCTATATTTTTGACCAGATGAATTCCACTATTGATTCCAGTCATGTAATTCCAGGGGCTCTGTATGGTGCTCCAAAATCAGTTCCTAAATATCCTTCCGGTTTTTCTTTACGAGCACTGATCACACCCAATCAACTAGCAGTGCTCATTTCGGAAAACAAATCAAAAAAGATATTTCAACTACAGCCTTTTCAATTCACAGAGAACATTTCAAAAAGCGAATGGATGAAGGAAATTGACTCCCTCCTTCGTACAGAATGGTTCTTTAAACAAGAATGGTCTGTAAAAAAGATTACCATCTTCCTGCCAGCTTTCACGCTCGTACCGGCTCAATTCTACAGTCTGGATCTCAGCGAAACCTTAATCTCATGGAATATTACTAAAGATCAAAATGATGAGGTGCTTTATGATGGGATTGAGGGTACAGATATACGTCTCATTTATACGATACCAAAGCAATTGCTTTTTCAGCTACCTCCGGAAGCTGAAATTCAACACACGCTTACGGTGCTGTTGCGATATCTCCTGCAATCACGTGACAGCTTAAAGTCACTAAATATTTATGTTTACATACAACAGAGCTCCTTTCAACTAATTTATATCAAAGACAGGTCACTCAAATTTTGCAACAGCTTCAATTATAAATCCCCATATGATTTTATTTATTATCTGTTATTTGCTTGCAAACAATTAGACCTTGATCCTAAAAATTTATCAGTAACGCTAATGGGGGAGATAATGCGTGAATCTTATCTCTTTCAACTACTGCACACTTATGTCCGCAACGTTGAATTTGCACCAATGCCAAGCGGGTGGCAATTTGATACCGAATATCCGCTGCCGGGCCATTTTTTTTATAATCTATTCTGCATATAGCTCATGAGAGTCATAAGTGGTAAACTGGGGGGAAGAAAGTTCTATCCTCCTGATAATCTGCCTACGCGTCCCACAACTGATTTTGCTAAAACAGGCTTGTTTAATATTCTTAACAACAACTTCGATTTTACTGAAATTAGTTTTCTTGACCTGTTTAGCGGTACAGGAAGCCTGAGCTTTGAATTTGCTTCACGTGGTACAGAACGTATTGTGTCAGTGGATAAGGATGAGGGTGCTATTTCCTATATTAAGAAGATGGTCAGAGAATGGAATATCTCATCCATTGAAGTTCGAAGGAGCGATGTCTTCAAATTTCTTGATCGTAATACAGAGCAATTCGATATTATTTTTGCGGGCCCGCCCTATGCGCTCGAGACTATTGATACGATTCCTGGTATAGTGCTGAACCAAAAAAATTTAAAACCCGGAGGATGGTTTATTCTTGAAACCTCTCCTAAGCATCAATTCAAAGAGCTGCCGGAACTAAGGCAGCACCGCAATTATGGACATTCCTATTTTCATTTTTTTCGTCTCACCCAAAATTTAGAAACCTCTGTTTAAGAATAATTTAAACAGTGAAATATTACTTTCATGGTGTTAAACCATTATCATGAATAAAATAAGTGTGTTCCCCGGCTCCTTTGATCCGGTTACCATAGGGCATATAGATATAATCAATCGGGGCCTGTCGTTATTCGATAAGCT
>JACCZV010000116.1 GCA_013695775.1 Chitinophagales bacterium
ATCTGTATCACATTCTTGGTAAGAGAAAAATCATAAAACTTTCTACCATCAGTACGAACAATATGATTTTCAGCATCAACGGCATATCCGTTATAAGAGTGATGATGCAATTGCTTGAAAGAAAACATGCTGAGTCCATCTCCGGGTGTAAAAAGTATTACAGGAAGGAATATTCTTCCATGGAATTTCGATCCGTCAGAACGGTTTATATCGAAGAAATGCCACTCATGGCTGTCACTGATGTGATCCATGATCAGTTTACCGGGGTTCATTTTCTCCTCCTCTGCCTCAACTGTTGATTCAGCTTCTTTTATGCCGTGGGCTAGGGTTTCCTGTTCCGATTTGGGGGTTGAAGCTTTATGACGATCTTCCGCTGATAAAATGCATAAAGAGGTAGTCAGAAATAATAGAGATAAGAGCAGATACTTCGCTATGCTTCGAATCATTACGAGGGAAAAAAGAGGTTTTTTAACGCGGCGGCAAAGATAGGTCAGGGACTTGAAAAAACTAAATGAATGGAGAATATTATTGACGCTGCTACCAGCTCTTAGTGCTACTACATAGGAGATATGGTGCAATTCCCTTATCAGGAAGATAGGGTAAAATGTAAGTTTGTAGACCTAGAGATAGCATCTATTTCAATATTACTCCTTCTGCTTCAAATATTAGCTGGGATTCTGGTTGCGTGATGGCTTCGATCTCTTCTTTAGACTTACCTGCATCAAGGGCATAATGCTTTAGTTCTTCCACAGATGTTGTTTTCATCATCGCGGTTCCCTCTATTATTGCAGTTTTTCCCTCACCATCCTTTGGGACAAAAAAGGCGTAATCCTTAAATTTCACCCGCATTGCAGATCCATTGCCATGGTCGATGGTCATCCAGCAACCTTTCACCTTGCAGGATTCCACTATCTTGCCAGTAACTTTCACAGGTAAGGCGTCCTGACCCTTCATCTTTATAAGCAATTCTTTCATGGTGATTGCTCCGTGCTCATCAATCTGCTTTCCGAAATAAGCAGCATCTTGGGCATTGGATTTAAAGATTGTAAGACTTGTTATTACTATTAAAAGTTGGATAAGATATTTCATGGTATAAAGATTTTAATTGAAGTAAATTTCATTGCTCTTTGCATGATTTTTCGAAGGCACCGATATATATAAATGCAAGGCCCAATTCATTAAAGTTTGATTTCTCCTTTCCTATTCTTTAATAGAGCCAGCCCAATGCTCCGGGGAATTTCTGAATGACAAAATTGATTCTTTTTCCTGGTTACTGATTCTTTTGTTGTCCAGTGCTACATCTAACATCGTATCTAAATTACAAAGGCTATAGTGAATCACCTTCTCCTGATTAAATAAATCTACTGCTGCTTTGAAGCCATAGGTCATAATGCTGACAAGTCCGAGAACACTTAATCCTTCGTTTCTCAGTCCCTGAATGGCTTTAGAGCTGCTTGATCCTGTTGAGATATGATCTTCAATAACTACCACATTATTACCAAAAGTGTAAGAGCCCTCTACCTGTCGCTTTAGCCCATGTTCTTTTGCAACCTGCCTCACATAAACAAAAGGCAGGTTCATTCTGTCCGCAATTAAAACTCCCATCGGAATTCCCCCCGTAGCAACTCCTGCAATTATCTGAACATCCTGAAAGTGTTGCTGAATAAGTTCTAAAAAAAAACCAATCAGTCTTTTTCTTATCTCTACATCAGAAATTACTACTCTGTTATCACAATACACCGGCGATTTTATTCCTGAAACCCAGGTAAAAGGTTCCTTCACATTGAACTGAACAGCCCGCAGGTTTAATAAATCTTTGGCTACCCGTTTGGATGATGAGGATATCTGTGTCGACAATTCCATTGGTTGATCTTCAATTGTAACTGTTTCAAACAAACTTCATAGTAAAGAATGCATCTTCACTGCTGATAAAATGCATCGTGCGGCTAAACAAAAGTTCAAAAGATACTTACTGTACCATTATCTTTTCAGATGCGACTACATATCCGTCTAAAAGAAGTTGCACAAAGTAATTCCCTGTAATCAGATCATGCACCGCCATTGTTGAATGATTCCCGGAGATTTCATTCTCATCTAATTTCTCTAAACCCTGTAACAATCCTGCTTCATCATATATCCTGATCTCTGCTATTTGATTTTTATAATCAGGCAGCAAAACCTGAAAGTTTATGGTATTGTGAATGGGGTTGGGCCAAATATTCAGTTGATAGCCTTCAGCATCATTTGATAATTTAACAGCTTCGATGGGTGAGTAAGTGAAATGGTTATCATAATCTGTTTGCCTCAGCCGGTAGTAATTATATCCTGAATGCGGATGCTCATCGGTGAAGAAGTAATGATGAGTTTGATCAGTTGTTCCATTGCCGTCAATGGCGCCAATAGTCTGAAAGTGTATTGCATCATTGGATCTTTCAACTGAATAATAA
>JACCZV010000139.1 GCA_013695775.1 Chitinophagales bacterium
TTTCGTTTGAGGTGTCGCTGTCGATTCCATCAATACCAAAATCCCAGTGATAGATTGTTCCGCCAAAACTATTATTCTCGAATGTTATAGTACTGCTGCTGCAGTTATTGACGATGTTAGGAGTGCTTGCAATTACTGAGGGCTGACATGTTGTGACATTGAATTGAAAATCCCGTTTATGCTCTGAGAGAAGTACTCCGTTCCGATATTCCGTCACGCACACTCCCACTACAAACTGACCCACTGTAGTAGGAGTAGCAGTGAGCAGGCCTGTTGTAGGATCAATTGCCATGGGAGGGTTCCCCCCTAGTGGATCTGTCGCAGAGTAAGGAGATAAAAAAGTTACAAAGCCATAGGGTGGCGGAGGGGGAGGTGTACCAGGTAAAGGTTGCGGATCTAAAGAACTTGCACCTACAAAGGGAGCACATAATTCATATACCAATGAATCTCCATCTGCATCAGTTGCTGAATGATCGAATGAGAGGGGCTGATTTACGCATATCACTGTAGGAGGAAAATTATTAAAAGCAGGGCTGCTGTTGCATTCAGCAAGTGCGGAATCAGGAATTACTGCCAGGTAAGTGGCCCCTGTATTCATTGGGTCAACAATGTTAGTAATGCTGTTGTTGCGGCAGCATCGTACATATACAAGAGAGTATCCACCCTCTAAAGGTGGCAGGTTAACATTGAAAGTATAGACTGCCTCTTCTACACAAATTCCTGGTGGAACTATAAGACAGGGATCGTTCGCATTGTTTGGTAAGGTATCCGATCCCGGAAACGGTATGCTTAATGTTTGTACGTTGGTTCCGTTAGCGTCGAAGATGAAAACATAAGCCGGATCATCGTATGCTGCAAGACCATTAAAACAATCACGATAGATCTTTAATGTGAGCGTGTAATCATTATTCCCCAGGCATTCATAGCTCATCTCTCCGCCAACAATGTGTGAAGCATGAGATATTAAAGTTTGAAATGAGAAGACTGCTGCACACAGCAAGAATCGTAAACAATTTTTCATGCAATGTTTTGTTTTTACTAATTAATTAATCAACGTAATAATACAACATTTCCTTTTACGAAGTATGCCTTGTCCGTGGTTCCTGATTTACCTGAAAGAACATATACATAGGTGCCCATTTTCTCATCTTTGCCTTTATGGCGGCCATCCCACCCTTTCGCAAGATCATGCGTAACAAAGACCATCTCACCCCACCGGTTGAAAACCTTAAAGCTTTCAGCGTTGAATATTCCAAGAACGACCGGCTGAAAATAATCATTTAAGCCATCACCATTGGGTGTAAATGCATTTGGAAAATCCACCAATGGATCTTCTATCACCGAAACCTTTGTGCTATCAGAGAGCGGACATCCTTCCACACTCAACGCATTAATTTTATAGGTTATAGATTGCAGAGGTGTGGAGATGGGATTAAATATTGAGACATCATTCAGCCAGGCAGCGGGTAACCATTGATAATATTCCGCTCCAATGGAATAAAGCTGTGCACTTGTGCCCAGATAGATGATTGTATCCGGAGTTGTAATTAAGGGAGGCGGATCAAAGACTGTAACGGTTAAGGAATCCTCAAGAATTAAAGGGCATCCCGTAGAATCAGATGCGGTAAGATGATACACCGTTGTAGCCTGGGGAAATACAACAGGATTTTCCGATGCCGGATCAGAAAGTGTCTCCGGTGGATCCCATGAATAAGATGTGCCACAGCATGCAGTGATCATAATGCTATCCCCAATGCAAATTGCCTGATCAATACCAGCGGAAATTTCAGGAAAGGGATTCACCTGAATATAAACCGAATCAGAATCAATGCAGGAGCTAATGAATGTAGTCATCATATAAAGAGTGGATGCACCGGGCGCCGCAATAGGATTTGAAATATTAGGATCTGAGAGCCCAGCAGAAGGCGTCCAGTTAAAATATACCGCACCAGATCCGTTTAGCTGCACCAGTCCACCCGGACAAATGACGGTATCCGGACCTGCAACTGCCTCAAGATTATCATAAACATCTATAAGTACTACAGCAGTATCCTCACAGCCCCATTGATTGGTGACAGTAAGTGTATAGCTTGTAGTTACCTCAGGACTAGCCAATGGTGATTGCAGGGTATCGCTGCTCAGAGCGTATGCCGGCGACCATTGATAATTACCCAACCCGCTCCCCGTCAATTGGATGGTGTCGAGGTGGCATATAAGAGTATCCGGATCGGCAAACGCTTCCGGCTTCTCATTAATGGTAATTACACCACTTACAGTATCAAGACATCCTAAATCGGTACCCACCACCAATTCCACAAAAAAACTACCTATGGTATCGTATGCGTGTATGGGATTCTGCTCCAAGGCTGATGTGCCATCACCAAATGTCCAGAACCAATTATTTATGTCACCTACACTTGCAATAGATTGATCGGTGAATAAAAGTGAATCAGTTGTACATCCATTTGGAAACATAATATTGGCGTCAAGCACGGGATATACATAAACAATTCCATAGGCTGTATCGCCACAAGCTGAGCCGGGATTTACAATTAAGGTGATGTTATAAAGACCAGTGTCTGGAAATGTAAAGACTGGTATTGCAGCCGTTGATGTATCATCGGTAAGTGAGGGCACACCAAAATCCCAGAGATAAGTTATGGCGTTGGTGCTATTATTTGGAAAATAAAAAGTGAATCCATCGCAGGAATTAAACACAGCAGGACTTAAAATGCTGTTGGTGCCTCCATTTATTGAAGCGGTGGCTGAAGCACAGGTAGTGACATTAAATTGAAAATCACGCCGGTGAATAGAAAGCAAGTTTCCGTTTCTATACTCCTCCACGCAGACTCCAACAACATATTGTCCTGCATCAGTGGGGGTAACGGTGAGCAACCCCGTTACAGGGTCAATCTGCATTGGGGGAGCACCTCCCATAGGGTTGGTAGCTGAATAGGGCGGAACAAATACAACATTGGTATATGGAACGGGAGGATAGGGATATGGAACAAAATCATCAGCACCATCATAAGGATTACACAATACATATACCAGAGAATCTCCATCCGGATCCATTGCTGAATGATCAAAAATGAATGGTTCATTTACACAGATCAGGGTTGGCGGAAAGTTAACGAAGAATGGACTGCTGTTACAAATCGCTAAAGAAGAATCAGGCATCGTTGCCTCATATGTCGCTCCTGTGACTTCGGGATTCACAATATTTACTATACTGATATTTCTGCAACATCTCTGATATACCAGTGTGTAACCTTCCGGTATTGGTGGCAAATAAACTTCGTAAGTAAAAACTGCTTCCTCTACGCATATATTCGGCGGAATGATCAGACATGGATTTCCTGTATTGTTAGATAACTGCGTTGCTCCAGGAAAAGGTATGGGCAATACAATGTAGAAACCTGTGCTATTATTATATATGAAAACATTGGTAGGATCATCATATGCGGCCAGACCATTGAAGCAATCACGATAGACTTTAAGTGTGACCTCATAATTATTATTTCCAAGACAGGTATAGCCTAATTCACCACCTACTATATGGGTTGAAAGGGATGATTTAGGCAGGAATAGAAGCCCTGCCGGCATAAGGAAGAAAAATAACTTTAATTGATAAACCCGAAATGGGTAAATATGTAAAAACTTTACCATCACAGCATTTCATTAAATAGAAGGAAGCTCTGCTCATGCCGCATCAATGAATGATAATTACTTTAACAATACTCTGGTGGTAGCTGGTACACAACTGCAACAAATATACACCTGAGGGAACATCCTGCAACCCAATATTGAAATTATTGATTGATAATTTATATTTTTTAATTAATACTTTTTCGCCAAAGCAATTTATTAAAGACATCGTTAAAGCCGTGCCCATCATTTCCTGAGGTATAGAAATATGAAAGTTATCGGATGCCGGATTTGGAAATATGGCAACCTGCACATCGGAAACCAGGGGCTCCACAGCCACATTAAGCGCTTCATTATAATAGCTAACTCCTCCCCTATAATTTCCTACAAGCAATTCAATTTTCCCATCGTTATCTAAATCAGCTCCTGACGGGCTTGATCTTAAGCCCATTCTTATTCCGGAATAAATAGAATCAGCTTTAGTAAATGTTCCGTTGAGATTGTTTTCAATATTAGTGTACCTGAAGATAAATCCACGCTCACTGCCAACAAGCAATGTATATTCCCCGAGGGAATCTAACTCACAAAGATAAGGGCTCGAATAGCCAGTTAAATAACCCTGCTGCCGAACATCTACACCTCCAAAAAAACTATTGGTAAGTATAAAGATGGGAGTTGTTGAGGTTCCTGTATTTTGATAATAATTCAAATTACCATCCTTCTCCCCGATAAGAAGATCTTGCAACCCATCACGATTTACATCCACTACCTGCGGAGTGCTAAAATTTCCTACGTCTATGCCACCATAATTTTCAGCCATAAAAATAAAATCAGCGGCATTGCCGGGAGTGGCTATATTTTGTAAATACAACAGTGTTCCATCGTTCCGACCTGTGATCATGTCCTCATCGCCATCACCATCCAAATCTCCGAATGCAGGGCGAATAAACAATACATTCAATGATGACAGATTTTCATAATCATTCGTGATCAGTTGAAATGCAGGATGCGTTGCATCGCCAATATTTATGAAATAAGCAATTTCACCAACATAATTATTCACAGCCGTTGTGTCGAAATAGCCATAATTTCCAATTAACATATCCTGCAGGCCATCGTTGTCCACATCAAAAAATACTGGTTGCGACCCTTCGCCAACATCTATCATCTCATCAACAAGGAAAGTATTGGTTTGGTAGTTGAAATCTGCCGTAATTGAATTCCCTTCATTTTTATAATACCAAACACAGTTATAATTTTCAGAACCTTGCCAGTTAGAGGAGACTATGAGATCCTTTAAGCCATCGTTATTAATATCTGCCAGGAAGGGAGCCGGAAAAACAAAAATATTCGCAGAAAAATCATATGAGGGGAAAAGTGTATCCTGGCTAATCATATGCGCATCATCAGGTGTTCCACCATTAACCAGATAAACAAGATTTGTAAAAGAGATATCACCTGTAATAAGCTCCAGATCATTGTCGCCATCATTATCGAAAGCAAGCAGCGTAGACCCAGTATGCCGCAATTGCTCTATACCGGACATAGTTCCTAAAACCTCATTATTTTTACGGGGAACTTTAAAGAAGGGGCATGGTACATTCAGTGAATCTTCCCTGCGAAATCCACTTTCGAAGAAATCACCCCAGCAATCATCTTGTAACTTATAACTTAGGCCGTTACACCCACTACCGGTTTCCTGCGACAGGTTTTCAAAATACATCACATATCCCCCAGCCTGCTGAAAAGTCAGTACATCTTTATCGCCGTCATTATTTACGTCTACAACTGCTGGAATGTCTGCTGAGCTCACATAGAGGTTCACATCGAAGGATTGTTGAGAATACTCAAGCAAGCTATCCTGAAGTACAAACTGAATCGTATTATTCATATCAAAAAAACCACTAAATACACGGATGCCTGTAGCCGGATTATTCGTGAATGTGAAAATATCCTGTACATTATCGCAGTTGTAATCTACAAGCAATACCCAATTTTCAAGGAATGGAAAATTATTTTCAAACTCCGGTGCATAAATATAATCCACCGTGTTTATCGTGCCCCCATTTAAGAAAGTATAGACTTTATCTCCCGTTCTATCAAATATAAAAAGATCCTGAATGCCATCTCCATTCAAATCTACTTCAGAAAATTGTGCATTGTTGAGTCCACCGGCCCAGGGATACTTTATCGTTAATCCTGATAAGTTTTTTACTGTAACAGATTGGTCGATGGCATATTGAGATGAAGCAAAACCATATAGTAAGAGAAAAATTATTATAAGTAAATTAACCTTCATGAATTGGGAATTTCAAAAAAGGAAAGTTACATAAAAAGGAATCACTATTACTAACAAAACGAAGCAATGCCTTAGTGATGCAAACGATCTTAGAATGGATATCCTATGGCGAGATTAAACAAGAGATTATCTTTTCGCCATGCTGAGCTGAGGAGATCGAAATCCGTGATCACCCATCTGTCTGAGGAAATTGCTGCCGGATCACGAAGAGGTGTTGCAACATCAAGCCGCAGAACAAAAAAACTAAAATCAAGGCGGAAGCCTATGCCTGTTCCTATCGCAATTTCTTCCATAAAAGTGGCTCTCCTAAAATTTGCACCCGGCTTAAAAGGGTCATATTTTCTCAGCCATATATTTCCTGCATCAGCAAAGAGTGCTCCGTTCAGCCTTCCAAAAATATTAAACCGATATTCAAAATTTGCTTCAATTTTAATGTCTCCGGCGCTGTTGAAAAAATTGATTATGGAAGTATCGGTATAGGAACCCGGCCCTAATGAGCGCACCCGCCAGGCCCGCATGCTGGATGTTCCTCCAAGATAAAACTGCTTAATATATGGCACCACATCAGAGTTCCAATAGTTGATAGCCTCGCCGGCCGAAAATCTGGTAACAAATGTCCGGTTTTGCGAAAACCTGAAGTAGTGACGAATATCTATTTCAGCACGGAAAAAGTTTGCATAGTTTATTCCAAACAATTTGTAATGTCCGCTTGTGTCAAGATTGCCATCGCCCAGCAGGGTGTTCAGAGGATAGATGATTGAGCCCGCTAACTCACCAGAGATCCTGAAAAAAGTAAAATCCCTTCGCTTTTGCACATCCTGATTTGAATAGATATAGGTATTGTTAAAGCCGGTGATGAGCAGGTCTTCGAAGGTTTGCTTTAGAAAGGGATCAGCATTCAATCTCTCCTGGAATTCTGCACTTAAAATCGTAGAGTTAACATAGCTTACCGAAAACACATTTGGCAGCAAGCGGTGGTGGTTTTTTTTCCCTTCGTAACCATAGGTAAAGCTATAGTTATTCAATTCGTAGATATTTGTCTGCTGGTAATAATTTGCCAGTGCTGTCAGTCGGGTTCTTGGGGTCCAGCTTGTAAAATAATTTCCTGGCAAAAAGCGCGGCAGATAGAAATTCAGCTGGCCCGATAAGTTGAAGATCAGGCTGTCTTTGTTAAATACCGGAATCTGGGTACCTGCATTTAGGCCAATGTCAAACTGGTTGCCGGTAAAAAATACATTTTTGTCTTTGTAAGTTAGTTTTAGAGCACCCCCCACATTGTCCTCAATATTGCTTGCCTCTATTTCCGCTGTTACTGCATGTTTTTTACCCGGTGTTAAATAAATGATCGCATCGAGCTGGTGAGCGGCATTCTCTGAATACCTGATGCTGATGAACTTAAAAATTCCGAGATCAGCAAGCCTGTTGATTGTAAAGTCATAATCATCTCTTGAATACATGGCTCCCTTTTTCATCACAATGCGATGGACGAGCAAGGAGGGTTTAACAGTGCCTAAATCGTTGATAAAAAAGTTGCCATCAACTTCCACAGTGTCATGTTTTGCAAATTCAATTTGTTGCTCCGGATCATAATTTGGGAAGATATAAATGTCATTAATGTAATGCTGACTGAAATCCTCAGCATTGCCTGAAGGTTGAGTTTTTACATACAGGTTTGCTTTTCGTGTGCTGTTGAATGTATCAGCCTCAAAGACGATAAAATCACGGACGAAATGATAATAACCCATGTTTTGGAATTCCCTGAAAAGGCGCAGTTGCTCATTTCCAATAACATCAGCATCAAATGCATTTCCTTTTTTTAAAAGGGTATTTTTTTGGGTTGAATGAAGGACAGAGGTAATCAATGAAGTGTCAGTCGGATAAAATACGCTGTCAATGGAATAAAGCGAGCCCGGCATAATATAATAATGTGGCGTTGCCCTTTTCTTTCGGATAGAATAATCATAGTGCACAGTAGATAACAGATACCCTTTGCTGATCATATATTCCTGCATGATCTGTGAAGATGATGCAAGTGATGCAGAATCAAATAAAACAGGGGGTTCGCCAATGGTGGTAGTGATCCAGCGGTAAAGTCCTTTTAAACT
>JACCZV010000141.1 GCA_013695775.1 Chitinophagales bacterium
TTCCTGAATCACAAAGATTAGGCGGGGCGCGAGAAGTTTCAGCCATCGAGTTATCCCATTGTCTTTGTTTATGTATGAAACTCTTATCTGGATGAAATTCAAACATATTCATGTATGCTGATCTTAATTCAATCTTCATATTATTTTCACACTTATGACTGCCCGGAGTGTATTCAACTATTATAAAAATGCTCTCCAACTCCTATACGAAATAGGTGAAGCTGAAACCATCACGCATTGGATCTTTGAGGAAAAACTTGGGCTGACCCGAACAGGCCTCCTCCTGCACGGGAATGAACAGATTTCTGAACTGAAAGCGAATGAACTTGCCGCTATTCTGTTGAGGCTTCAGAAAGGTGAACCTGTTCAGTATGTAGTTGGATTCGCAGATTTTTTTGGGCTCCGCCTGAAAGTAAATTCTTCTGTTTTAATTCCCCGGCCCGAGACTGAAGAACTGGTTAAACGTATCATCAATAGCTATCGCGAAAAAAAAATCCTTCGTATCCTCGATATTGGTACCGGCAGCGGTTGCATCGCAATCGCGCTTAAAAAAAATATTCCTGAATCAACTATCTATGCCATTGATATAAGTGCTGAAGCCTTGTCGGTGGCGAAAGAAAATGCGAGAATGAATGAAGTTGAGATAATGTTTCATCAATATGATATACTAACGGGAAATGAAAATTGCGCTGATACCAAACTGAAAAAAGAGCGTGAATTTAAATCGCTTTTTATTGATCAAACAGGATCGCTCCGCTCCTTCAATCTCATTGTAAGTAATCCTCCGTATGTTACAGAGGATGAAAAGATTTCAATACACCGAAATGTTTTAAATTTTGAGCCACATCTTGCACTGTTTGTCCCTAACAATGATCCATTAAAATTTTATAAGTCCATTATTTCTCTTGCGATAAATCATTTGGATTCATCAGGAAAAATCTGGTTAGAGATAAATCCAATGCATGTCGAATTACTTCATAAAATCTTAGCAGAAAATGGATTCAATACCATTGAAACTTTCACTGATGTCAATGGTAAAAACCGGTTTATATCAGCCGGAGTTTCCTCATCCGCCATCGAATGAGATTCTTAATCTAAAGCCAGATATAGAAAATTCTTCCTGTTAAGATGGTATATAATATATTATCAATAGAATATAAACAACAAGAACTAATTCCCCGATTTCAATAGTCAGACTTTCAACTTCCATTCCTTATTCGACAGATTACGAAAGGTTTAGTTTTCTACGATCAAATATTTCTAATTACAATCTGCGGATAATAAAATATCATTCAAATTTTCATTTTCGTGCTTTCCGACTATTTTTGCGGGCTAAATTTTTCACGCTTATGAATAATTTGTTTTACATAGTTCCTTTGTTTGGTATTGTAGCACTGATTTTTACAGCAATTAAATCTGCATGGGTAGTGAAGCAGGATGCCGGTAACGACCGGATGAAAGAGATCGCAAGTTATATAGCTGAAGGAGCTATGGCCTTTTTAAAATCTGAGTGGAAGATTCTCGGATACTTTGTAGTTATTGGCGCAATCCTTCTCGCCATTCTCGGCTATAGCAGTGAACATTCAAGCCCTATAATTGCAGGTGCATTTATATGCGGTGCAGTCTTTTCAGCAACCGCCGGTTACATTGGAATGCGGATAGCTACCAGGGCAAATGTTCGTACTGCACAGGCAGCAAAAACAAGTCTTGCGCGTGCACTCGCAGTCTCTTTTTCCGGTGGCTCGGTCATGGGGCTTGGTGTTACAGGACTTGCGGTTATAGGGCTCGGTTCGTTGTTTATTGTCTTCTATCACCTCTTTGTAACTACACCCGGTGACAATGTGCAATTGCAGACAGCGCTTGAAGTATTAACAGGCTTTTCGCTGGGTGCCGAGAGCATTGCTCTGTTCGCCCGCGTAGGGGGTGGCATCTATACAAAAGCCGCTGATGTCGGGGCCGACCTGGTCGGAAAAGTTGAGGCCGGAATTCCTGAAGACGATCCACGCAATCCTGCAACCATTGCTGACAATGTAGGCGATAATGTAGGTGACGTAGCGGGCATGGGTGCCGATTTATTTGGATCATATGTCGCTACTGTGTTGGGCACGATGGTTCTTGGTCGTGAGGTAGCCTCTGTGGATGATTTCGGCGGACTTGCTCCGATTCTTCTGCCCATGATGATTGCTGGGTTCGGAATCATCTTCTCCATCATCGGAACCTTGTTCGTGCGCATCAACGACAATGTCGGGCTGAGCGGCAGTGCCGTACAGGGTGCTCTCAACAGAGGGAACTGGGGAGCAATCATAATTACTGCAATAGCTTCTTATTTTATTGTTGACTATCTTCTTCCAAATACCATGACGCTTCGTGGTGAGGAATTTTCAAAATATGGAGTCTTTGGTGCAATCATCCTGGGGCTGGTAATAGGTGGTCTGATGAGTCTGATAACAGAATACTATACTGCTATGGGTCAACGCCCTGTAATGTCTATAATTAAAAAATCTCTTACCGGTCATGCAACAAATATTATTGGCGGACTTGCGATTGGAATGGAATCCACTGTATTTCCAATCATAGTACTGGCGATCGGCATTTTTGGCTCATATCAGTTCGCCGGATTATACGGTGTAGCCATTGCTGCCGCGGGAATGATGGCGACCACCGCAATGCAATTGGCTATTGATGCCTTCGGCCCTATTGCAGACAATGCGGGTGGTATAGCAG
>JACCZV010000152.1 GCA_013695775.1 Chitinophagales bacterium
GGCGTTGCTCCTTTCCGATGTACTATTACCTCTTTGCCGTAGTGAGTTTCTTTCCATGCAAAATTATGATGGTTCTCAACTACTCTCACGGGTTTCTCTGCAAGCGCATTGGAAATTTTTTCATGAATCAGGTGATGACAGGCAGCTGCATAATCGCCAGCGACATTCATAGCCATCCAATACTCTTGTCCCTCCTCTGAATCAAGCGATAACCATGCAAGGTGCTTCGCCTCGCTTGGCAACCGGCATTTTTCCATCGCCACCTTTGTATAATGTGACGCTATGGAAGCCCCCAATCCTCTTGAGCCAGAATGAGAGAGCACCCCGAGATATTTTCCGGCAGGTATCCTCCAATCATTTTCCTTATCAGGAATTTCCACAAAACCGAATTCAACGAAATGATTGCCGGAACCTGATGAGCCAAGCTGTTTTGCCGCTTTTGATTGTAATGATTTAAGTAGGGGAAGCGCATCAAATTCATGTCTCTCCACCGCCGGATGATCGCTGCTCTTTGAGAAATCTTTACCCGCGCCGAAGAGGGTATTTTGAACAAGTATTTTTTCAAGACGGTGCTTGTCTTCCTTCAACATCGTTTCAGGTAGATTATAAACAGACAAGCACATCCTGCAGCCAATATCAACTCCTACTCCGTAAGGTATTACTGAATTTTCGGTAGCGAGCACACCACCTATTGGCAAACCATATCCCTGGTGGGCGTCTGGCATTAGAGCGCCTGCAATGGTAATCGGAAGTCGCATTGCTACATCCATCTGCTTTATTGCACCAGCCTCAATTTGCTCTGGACCAAATACATTATAGTCAGGGGTGGAATTATGCAACGAAATTTCCACATTCCCCCGATTTATTTTATGGGTAAGTGCTTCTGCAACTTTCGACAACGAGGGATGCTGCATGTAAGACGGCGGATTTTCGATCACCTCTTTTAAAATTTGCAATGCCTCTTTCTTTGTACTATGCTTATAATTTTTCTGCATCACATCAAGGGCGATTCCAATTGCTCTGCCCTCTGCATATCCTATCGCTTTTAAATCTTTTCCACGCAGCTTTAACTTTTTCATAACTTAAAATTAATGCATTGAACTGAAGAGGAAATGTCAATAACACAGACATAAGCCAATAATATATCACATGACTATTGCTACAGCAGATTCACTTTTTTATCGTCAGTGCATTCCATCAACAATTGACTGATGGTTTTATTGAATTCCGGATGCATAAAGGCAGGAGCTATCTCATTCAGTGGGTCAAGCACGAACCGCCGTGATGACAGCTTTGGATGAGGAATTTTTAATTGAGGTGTTCTTAAAATCAAATTATTATAAAATAAAATATCTATATCTAAGGTGCGGGAAGCATATTTTGTCTGATCTGTTCGGCCCTCATCTGCTTCAATGCTTTTCAGACGATGAAATAATTCTGCAGGAGTATAAGGCGTTTTAATCAGCACAGCTGCATTGAGATAATTGGCTTGATTAATAACACCCCACGGCTCAGTCTCGTAGAATGATGATTGCTTCTGAATCATTCCAGCCTGTGCATCTATCTTTCTTATCCCATTCTGCATATGTGCAAAACGATCACCGATATTGCTTCCTAATAATAAATAAACCAGGTTTAGCTCCATCTGCTATTGTTCATGTATTCTAAACATTCAAAATTTAAGCTACCGAAGTAATATCCAAAAAAAAACATTCTTACTTCATATCTCAACATTAAACCTTTCATAACCATTTCTATTGGCAAAATTCAAACAAGCTTAATAATAGCACCCGATTTTTCTATAATTTTGATGGCTAAAATTTAACAGGACGATGGGCTATATAAAAGAAAAGTTTGCTGCCAAGGCATTGCCTATGGCTGCCGATATCAAAGAACTTTTAAAGAATCATGCCGATATGACCCTTGGCAATTATAATATTGGCCAGGCATATGGAGGTATGAAGAGTATGATGGCACTAGTAACCGAAACCTCGCTGCTCGATCCGAATGAAGGGATTCGTTTCCGGGGTTATACCATTCCTGAGCTACGGGAAAAGCTTCCGAACCTCGACAGCTGCAATGAGCCTTTGCCGGAGGGGTTATTTTACCTGCTGCTTCTTGATGAAATTCCAACTTTTAAGGATGTGCAGCATGTTGCAAATGTCTGGGCACGGCGCGCCATCGTTCCACTTCATGTCTTCAAAGCCATTGACCGGCTTCCCCGCGAAACCCATCCAATGACGCAGTTCAGCATCGGCATTATGGCAATGCAAACTGAATCGCATTTCATGAAGGCCTATCGTGCAGGCATCAGCAAAAAAGAATACTGGGATCCGATGTATGAGGATGTAATGACCCTCATTGCACGCCTTCCCCGTGTTGCTGCATATATCTATCGGCGCTCATATAAAAAGGGCAAGCACATAGAACCAAATCCCGACCTTGACTGGTCGGCAAATTTCGCACACATGCTGGGCTACGACCAACCAGACTTTTATAGCTACCTGCGCTTGTTTCTTACCATACATGCAGATCATGAGGGAGGAAACGTTTCTGCTCATACAACGCACCTCGTAGGGTCTGCTCTGAGCGATGCATATTTATCTTTCGCCTCTGGTATGAATGGACTTGCGGGTCCGTTGCATGGCCTGGCAAACCAGGAGGTGATTCGCTGGATCCTGGAGATGAAAAAAAAGCTTGGTTCCGGTGGATTGAATAAGGATGAAATTGAAGGATATATTCGGCAGACATTATCGGAAGGCAAGGTGGTTCCTGGCTATGGCCACGCTGTATTGAGAAAGACAGATCCGCGCTTTATTGCACAGATGGAATTTGCAAAAAAACATTGTCCTGATGATGAGCTTGTAAACATCGTCTGGACGGTATATGAAGTAGCTCCGAAAGTTTTGGGTGAAACAGGAAAAATTAAGAATCCATGGCCAAATGTAGATGCTCACTCGGGTTCATTGCTTGTGCACTATGGCCTTGTGGAATACGATTTCTATACCGTATTGTTTGGCGTTTCACGTTCCCTGGGTGTGCTTGCATCTCTGGTATGGGATCGGGCCCTAGGCCAGGGCATTGAAAGGCCAAAGTCAGTTACTACCGCATGGATAAAGGAATTTATTGCAAAGAATAAAGCAAAGACAGAAACGACCACAGTTCCAACAACTGCTGAATAATGATTAGTGTATCACGATAGATTATTATTATGGGCCTTACATTTAAAAACTTTAAGGTTAAAAAATCTCGTGAAGCGGCAGAAAGCTCTGAGATAGAATTTATGATTGATTCA
>JACCZV010000190.1 GCA_013695775.1 Chitinophagales bacterium
AGAATACCGGAATATCCTTCGCAGCGAAAATGCCATGTTTGTTTTTAGTAATAGCAATCCGCATTAAATATTCTTCCGTCTTCTTCAGATATTCATCAAAATCCAATGGCTGATCACGGAAAGTGGAACGACCAAATAACACATCGTCTGACTTAGAAGAGGATATCTCTTCTAAGCTAAGCGCGAAATGTTTTGAAAGGATGCAGGCTTCATCCAATGAGATTGCAGTTTCACCTCTCAGGCGGCGGTATGCACTATCGTTACTTATGTTAAGCAAATCTGCAATTTCATCTACAAGAGAGAGGTTAGAGGCAGCACGCTGTTTGATGCGTTCAATAAAAGAGTTTTGAAATTCGAGTTTCACAGTTAGATATTTAAGCCAAATATACCTTTCTGTTGAGAGTTGTAAGAGGTGACTCAGAAAAGCCCTTCCTCACAGGTATGCAACAATATATTAAATGAAAACCGTTTTACCGACCGATACGCTTTTCCGTAGAGAGATTGCTTCATAAAGATGAAAAACCTGACTTCGCAATGATGGGTAAACAAGGCACCATTGCAAGAAGCATAAGGAGCCCTAAGGCAAGCGTTTCAAAGCAACTCATCTTCTTTTTCTCTTCCGATAAAATCTTTTGTCAATTCTGCAAAAACATTTATTTATAAGGGCAATTATTTGCAGATACTGCACATAACCAAATGCCCTATTCAAAATGTCTAAAGAAAATCAGGAGCCGTAAATGATTATGTAATAAGGTAAGATTTTTTGCAACTACCTCCAATTTCCCGCAAGAGTCAGTTTTAGAATGGGGGGCTCACAACGCAATTTTGATCCATCATCAACTCTAAATAAATTTTAAAAATGAAAACATCAAAGATTTTTCTCAGCATAATAATGATGGCCACGTCTTTATTAGCATCAGCTTCAAATACTTTAGCGCAAGGTCAGCCAAATACAAAAAAAGTTTATAGGGCTAAAGTTTACGCTTTTGACAATAAGAAGGTAAGAGGAATTCTTTACTCCGTAGATGATTCGTCTATCAGCCTCTGTATTGACACTGCCTTCATGAAAAATGACCCTTTAAATCAATCATTCAAAGTAATTGCCATTTCTTATCAGGATATAAAAAAAATAAAAGTGATTCGTCAAGGTGCGCTCGGAAAAGGGTTTTTGATTGGTGCCTTGACGGGAGCTGTTCCAGGTTTAATGATAGGAGCAGCAGCAGATGTTGGAGATGCGGCTTATGGGGCAACAGTAACTGTACTTAGCTGGGGAACGGTTACCCCAGAGCCTGAACCCTCATTTATTCCAGTTTCTACCCTTGTAGGTTTTACTATTGGAGGACTCATAGGATTAGCAGTAGCATCTCCCAGCAAGAATTTCCTTATTTATAACAATATAGAGAGATATAATACTCAGAAAAGAAGGTTAAGTATGTATTCAGTATCCAATAGTATTTATTATACCTCAGAGAAATTGGAGCCTCCACATCTTGATTAGAAAGGCACAAACAAGGTAAATCCCAGATCTTATCTGAATTAAAGGTAACATTTAACAGATCGAAAGAATGTAGTAATAATTGAGGCAGAAGAGATTAAAATTTTTTCCTGAAAAAGGGTTCACAGTAACATTTTAAAATACTATATCTAATGACTGGCTTTAAATATTATGAACGAATAAAGTTGCTTTTAGAGCTGTTAGAGAAGGAGAAAACAGGCGCTCCTGAAAATTTGGCAAGAAAGCTTGGAATTTCAGTTAGAACTCTATACCGCATTATTGAAGAGCTTAATACAAATAATTCCTTTATAATTCAGTATTGCTCAGAAAAGAAGAGTTACATCATTGTAAGGAATAACAATTCAACCATAGCATAAATCTCTTGAATAATTCCAGGTAGCTTCTTATTAGGATAAAAATTATTGCACTGTCAAAATATGTCACTGACAGGGTTTGATGGCTAATATAAGCCTTCGCTGTTAGATTAACAATCATTATTTTATACCTGTTGTCTATCTTGATAGCAACTTTAACGAGGCTATCTTCCATAGCAGGCATAGTTATGCTCGACGAAACTAATTGCTCGTTATCTTAGCATGACTGGCAAAATGTTCAAACCACCTTGGAAAAAAAACGCCCCTAGAGTCCTAATATATGGATTGCTATAATGGAACTTCTTTAATGAAGTAGCAGGGGGCAGCAGGAATTCCAGCTCCTTCTGTTTCGAAATATAAATAAGTGCCTGATAATGATGGTGGCTTAATCTTTTGCTAATTCAATTATCAAGCAATTTCTTTTTGCATTATGTGCCAATGATTTTATGCCCAAATAACATCCAATGCAGAAATTACATTAGTTGAATTACACCTTGCTTGTAAATACTTTAAAATACCAAATGCAATCCTCATATCTTGAGTATCAGTTTTAGTTGCTATAATCCCTAAACTATCTTTGATCTATTATTTTATAATAGGACTAACATTGACTAAATCATCATGCAAATAATTGAAGTCACCACACCTGCACTCGAAAAGGAATTCATCTGGGTAAATGTTAATTTGTATGCTGCTGATCCAAACTACATCAGGCCGTTGGACAATGACATCCTGGAGGTATTTGATGCAAAGAAAAACAAGCTCTTTAATAGCGGTAAAGCAAAACGGTGGTTACTAAAAGATTCTTCTGGAAAATATATTGGCAGAATAGCCGCTTTTTTTAATTC
>JACCZV010000195.1 GCA_013695775.1 Chitinophagales bacterium
ATATAATCACGTTCTGATTTCGAAATCTGTTCAACCAAATTCAGACTTTCAAAGGCGCCGACAGTCCTTTGACTCCATGAAATTTTCGCCAGCAATAGCAAGACGGTAATAATAACAATACGCACCATTTCGAATGTTTTTTTGTAAAAGTAACTGATTCATTCAACCTGTTTCTTTCACCGTAATAGCCATTCTGAATTTAAAAGTATGGTGAACAGTGATTGATTTTTTTAGGTTTACTCCTGATGAATAAGCTTTTCATTATTAAAGAATACCTGCAGTACCAGTTAAAGGCTAAAGGCATTGACAACATTCACTCACCTTTCGTATATGAGTTTATGAGCAATGTGCTTCGTGACAACAGAACTTTTTATGCGTATGAAGAGATAGAAAAACAGCGGAGCCTGCTACTCTCGAGTGATAAAAAAATCTATCATCACTATTTGGGAACCGGCAAGAGATCAGCAAGCTCAATTAGAAATATTGTAAAGGTTTCTGTAAAACCCCGAAAGCAAGCCCAGTTGCTTTTCAGGATTGCAGCATATTATAGATGCAGGCATATTATTGAAATTGGAAGCTCAGTAGGCATTACCACGCTTTACCTTGCATCAGCGAGTGAGTATTCATTGGTAATAACTTTAGAGGGGGAAGCAGCAATTGCAGAAGAGGCTCAAAGATCTTTTGATGCCCTCGGCAAGAAAAATATTCATTTATTGATCGGATCATTTGAAGACACTTTGCCTATTGCACTTCAGAGAATGCCTCTTATTGATCTGATATTTTTTGATGGCAACCACCGGAAAGATCCAACCCTTCACTACTTTCATACTGCCTTGCAGCACTCCAATGAACATTCAATCTTTGTTTTTGATGATATTCATTGGTCGTGGGAGATGAAAGAAGCGTGGAATATGATCAAAAGTCATTCTGATGTTAAAATGACGATTGATATTTTTCATTTCGGAATCGTATTCTTTAGAAAAGAATTAAGCAAACAGCATTTTATACTCAGATTTTAATCTTTTACAAATAAGGCTTTTAGCTCATCCGCCTCTTCTACCTTCATTTTTCCACCAAGAATAAGCCTCACCTGTCTTCTGCGAATAGCGCCATCATATAATCTTTTTTCTTCCTCGCTTTCAGGATGAATTGCTTTTATAGGTATCGGGATTCCATTGTCATCTAGACCTACGAATGTGTAATAAGCTTCATTACATTTTATCTTAGTATTCTTCGGAATGTTTTCCGCCCAAACTTCAATGAATACTTCCATTGAGGTGCGAAACGTACGAGTTACTTTAGATTTTATGGTGACAACGCTGCCCAGTTCAATAGCGTTTTTAAATGAGACGCCATCAACAGAGACTGTAACAACAATAGCTCTGCTATGCTTGGTGGCACTAATGGCGGAGCATTCATCCATCCAGTACATCAGTCTTCCTCCATGAAGATTGCCAAGAGGATTTGTATCATTGGGTTGAACAACCTGGGTCATGATGGTTTCTGTCTGTGAAGGAGTATGGTGTTCGTTCATTAAGATTTATGTTTTAGGTTGAGCTTCACCCAATCAATTACTAAAAGAAAATAAGGGATGAAGCTAAACCTGCTTTGTTAAAGACCAATAAACAAAACTATTCCACAGCGCTATTGATAAGGATCTGACGGCTGATTCGCCGAACCATTCCACTTATTACATGCGGCGGTCCACAATCAACAAACTCAGTGGCCCCATCTAGCATCATATTCTGAATGGTCGTAGTCCATCGGAGGGCTTCTATCTGCTGCATTGTCAGACATTCCTTGATTTCTTCAAGGTCAGTGGTCGCCCCCCCCGTTACATTTGGGTATATGGGGCATCGTGGTTCCTGGAAAGTGATGGTTGACAATTTTTTTCTAAGGAACTTTACTACCGGTGACATGAGTGGTGAATGAACGGCACCCCCTACATTCAGTGGAATCAGACGGCGCGCACCGGCTTTAATCAGAGCAATACAGGCCTTATCAATCCCCGCCTTCGAACCGGCAATCACCAATTGGCCAGGACAATTATAGTTGGCTGGCACAATGATATCCTCAATTTCTTCGCAAACACGCTCCACAATAATATCATCCAGACCAATAACGGCAACCATTCCAGCGGGAGCAGCATTAAAGGCCCGCTCCATCTCAACCGCCCGTTCATTCATTAAAAGCAATCCATCTTCAAAAGTCAAGCATCCATTTGCTACAAGTGCCGTAGTCTCTCCCAGGCTATGACCGGCAACCATGGAAGGCTGAAATTTTTTTCCTTCCTTAAACGCGCTGATCAGCGAAACGAGGTATATGGCATTCTGCACAATCTGTGTTTCAAACAATTTTTCTTCCGGCCCATAAAACATAAATTCTGTTATTCTATAGCCCAGCAATTCATTCGCCTCTTCAAAATAGTTGCGAGCCGTGGCTGATGAATCGTACAGGCTTTTTCCCATGCCTACATACTGAAAACCTTGTCCTGGAAATAGGTAAGCTCTTTGCATTTTTATCTATGCCCTTATTATTTCTTTAAAATATATTGAATTGCTTCTTCATTTTGGAAATATTCCTGCTCCGTTAGCAGCCATATATCATTATTTGTTAAACATTAATTGCAGTTACGTTTTTATTGATCTTTTTTATCAATCCCTGCAAAACGTTGCCGGGACCGCATTCAATAAATGTTTTGGCTCCATCCTTAATCATAGCCTCTACTGACTGCCACCACAGTACCGGGGCAGTCAACTGCGCAATTAAATTTTTCTGAATCATTTCAGGGTCAACCACTGCTGTTGCACTGACGTTCTGATAGACAGGACATACAGGAGCAGAGAATGTTGAATTTATGAGCGCAGCCTCAAGCTCTTGCCGTGCCGGCTCCATCAGAGGCGAATGAAAGGCACCGCCAACATTCAAAAGTATTGTACGTTTTGCGCCCGCTTCTTTTAATTTTTCGCAGGCTGCATTAACAGCC
>JACCZV010000241.1 GCA_013695775.1 Chitinophagales bacterium
TGCCTGACGGGAACAAAACCTTTTGCCAGGGAGGAAGTGTAGTACTTCACCCCGGACCAAATACCGTTTATGAAAACGCAACCTATTACTGGCCACTCAGTGGACAAACGACTTGGTCATCCACAGCAACTACTCAAGGGAATCATTACCTTATTGTCACAGATTCTAATGGTTGCTCAATAACTTCTGATCCAGAATATATTACTGTTAATCCATTGCCGCAGCCTGTTGTTGTTCCTATAGGACCGACTGCCGCCTGTTATGATGTGGATGTAACTTTACAAGCAAATGCAGGCTATAACAACTATACCTGGTCTGGCGGGGGCTCCGGTCAAACAAGAACATTTGGAGTTTCCGGCTCTTATTCTGTTACAGTCACCGACGTCAATAATTGCAAGGCGACCTCCGCACCTATAACTATTACAGTGTGGGAACCGCCGCTTCCAACAATAACGTCAAGCGGACCTTCAACTTTTTGCAAAGAAGCAGGAGTTTATCTGTCAACATTACCTAATTATCAATATCAGTGGTATAAATTTACCGCAGTCCTAACGGGAGAAACGAATCAAAACTTCTCTCCCGTTCTTTCTGCAAATTATAAGGTTGAGATTACAGATTCAAATGGTTGCTCAAAACAATCAGCGACTTTTGCTGTAACAGTCAATTCCCTGACTGCTCCAAATATCACTACATCTCCCAATTCCACAACCATTTGCGCCGGCGGTTCTGCGATTTTGTCGGTGCCTTCTACCTATGCCTCGTATTTATGGTCCAATACCCAAAGTAGTAGTTCTATTAATGTAAATTCAGCGGGCAGCTATTCAGTAACTGTTACCGATACAAAGGGATGTAAAGCTACTTCGTTACCAAAGGTGATTGCTGTTAATCCATTACCGCAACCTGTAATCTCTGCCTCTGGTCCTACATCTTTTTGCGATGGGGGAAGTGTGGTTCTTTCAACCGGCAACTATACTAAGTATAACTGGTCGAATAGTAAAACCACTGCAACAACCACAATTTCCACATCCGGATCCTATACTGTAACAGTAACCGATGCCAACGGATGCATAAATACCTCAGCCCCATTTCCTGTAACAGTTTGGACTCAACCAATACCCATTATCAGCACCAGCTCCGGATCCACGACATTTTGCGACAATGCAGGAGTCTATCTCACTACATCAGCAAATTCTTCAGGATACCAATGGCAAAAAAGCGGTGTAAATATAGCCGGTGCGACATCTTCTAATTATACGCCTCTTACAGGAGGAAGCTACAAGGTAATAACAACCGATATAAACGGCTGTTCAAAAACTTCTGCAAGCCTGAGCATTACCGTAAAAACACATCCATCTCCAACAATTACAGGCCCATCCTCCGTTTGTCAGGGCTCCAGTGCAACTTTGAGCACGGGTTCATATTCTTCTTACCTCTGGTCCACAGGTCACACTACTTCATCCATCCCGGTAACTTCAGCTGGTTCGTTTAATGTGATGGTTACGGATCTCAATGGTTGCACAGGAACTTCAGCCAATAAAACGATGACTGTAAATGCTTTGCCAACGCCTTCGATCACTGCCCAGGGAGCAACTTCATTTTGTGATGGCGGCAGTGTGGTGTTAGATGCGGGAAGTGGTTACACGAAGTACAGTTGGTCTAATGGTAAGGCTACTCAGACTATTACCGTTACTGCTTCAGGCAGTTTCACCGTAAACGTTACCAATGCGGGAGGGTGTTCAGCTACCTCTGCCCCTTTGACTGTTACTGAATGGGTATTACCAAATCCTGCAATAAACGCCGTAGGACCTACAGCTTTTTGCATAGGTGCAGGCAGTTATCTCACAACTATTTCCGGATATAGCTACCAATGGCTGAAAGGTACGGTGAATGAGACGGGGGCTACCAGTCAAAATTTTATTCCTACTTCAACTGGTACATATAAGGTAAAGATCACCGATTCACATGGCTGTACCAAAACTGCTACCGCAGGTGTGCAAATGACAGTATACGCAGCACCAACGGCTTCCGTAACCGTGACTGGCAATACGAATTTGTGCTCTGGCCAAACTGCTACCTTAAAATCTAATACGGGAAGCGGTTTCACTTATTTTTGGAAAAAGAATGGATCCGCCATAGCGGGTGCAAGTACTTCAACCTATATCGTATCTGTTGCAGGAGATTATACATGCACCGTTACTAACACCAATGGGTGCACCAAAATATCTAATACTGTAACAATTACGAATAATTGTAAAGACGAGGAGGGCGCTTTTTCTAATGAGAATACTCCGGTAAAATGGCTGATCTATCCAAACCCTGCATTTGAAATGCTGCATGTTAAACTTTGGCTTCCCGGAACTGAAAATGGCAACTGTGAGCTTGAGCTTAGAAATATTCTGGGAGAAGTTATTTATACCGAAAAGCTGATTTATGAAATGAATTATCTCTCCGTTGATTTACATCTAGATAGAAGTCTTGCTGCGGGTTTGTATTTTGTAATAGTTAAACAGGGTGAAGGGCTGTATCGAACACCCTTTATGATTTCAAGACATTAACCATCCTAAAATAATTTTTTTTGAAACAGCCCGTTTTCTGAGGGCTGTTTCTTTTAGCGTAATTCCATATACACAGATTCTATAACATACTATAACTTAGATGACGTATTTTGAAAGCTTCATGGCATAGTGTTTGGGCTTTCATTTCTCCCTTCTCTTACAAAATTCACTTCGATTTAAATTTTGCTGTGGATAAGTTCCTCGTATATATCAACTCCCAACCTAAAAAAATCACGTACTTGATATTCAATCTAAGTGATATGTACTAGATCATTATAATTGTTTAGTCATAATGGCCAAAGTCGCTTCCTTTTCCAACTATAAATTCCGTAACCTAAAGGTATTTGGTCCTGCCGATCCACTGGCTGAGAGTAAAAGAAAGTATCAGCAGGTGCTGGAAGAATCTGAAATAACATATTTATATGCAGAGCTTTCATTGTTCAACAAAAAATTCGACCAGGAAGAGTGGAGTGTTAAAGTAAATCTGAAAGCGTTCCATTCCAATGGAAAGGAGATTTGTGATCTAAAGGTCGAGCGGATCATAAAACCGGATGAACACATTGCGTATTTCCGCGAAGGTTGGGGTAATCCTACAAATGGCTCTTTTTGGAAAAAAGATCAGTATTATTGGGAGGCTTGGGTTGATGGTATTCTTATAGGAACGAAGGCCTTTCACGTAGTGAACAGTGGGAAGGTGACACCTGATAACAATCCTTACTTTAAAATTCTATCAGTTAAGCTATATGAAGGTCCTAACATCGGGCTTCCTTTAAGTGAAAGAAAATATGGAACAAAGTTCAGTAAGGACGAAACCAGATTTATCTGGGTTGAACTCACCCTCCAGAGTATTTCGAAGGAAAAAAATCTACCGTGTGAGATTTTCTTTGATTTCTACAATGACGCGCGTCAGTTAAAAGGGCAATGCCTGGAATTCTTTCTTCTGAATCAAGACTCAACCCATACTCACATCGTTACCACCGGATGGGGTTCCGATAGTAAAGGAACATGGTATGTAGACAATTTTACCCTCGAAATCATTTTTATGGATCAACTGCTGGGGTTGATTCCCTTTACTGTAGGGGATGCCTTTGTAGAGGGCGAGGTTACGATGCTTAATACTCCAGCCTATAAACTTCCTGCTCCACAGCAATCTACTGAGACAGTAGAGACCTTAGATCAGGTGGTTCAAAACCTTGATGATCTTATAGGCTTGTCTTCGATAAAGACTAAAATCCACGATTACCTTAGGTACTTGGAGTTTACAAAGCTCAGGGCAGAAAAAGGGTTAAGTTTTAGTGATAAGATCAATCTGCATTCGGTTTTCATCGGAAATCCAGGCACAGGTAAAACAACTGTAGCCCGTCTTCTGGGGCGCATTTATGCCAAGATGGGTTTGCTAAGTCAGGGTCACCTGATTGAGGTTGACCGTGGCGATCTTGTAGCGGAGTATATAGGGCAAACAGCACCAAAAACCAAAGATCTTATCAATAAAGCCAGAGGTGGTATGCTCTTCATTGATGAAGCTTACTCATTGGCGCGCAAATCAGACGATAGTAAAGATTTCGGAAAGGAGGTAATTGAAATTCTGGTAAAAGAGATCAGTGATGGAAGAGGTGACATAGCAATTATTGTAGCTGGTTATCCTGATGAAATGAATACTTTTTTGGAATCTAATCCCGGTTTAAAATCACGCTTCAGTCAGACGTTTGAGTTTCCAGATTATCTACCACAGGAATTAGATGCCATAGCGGATTATGCAGCGAAAGAACGGCATCTGGACTTTTCAGATGATTCGAAAAAATTTCTATATGAACGACTGGTAGACGCCTATCGCAACCGCGACCACAGCTTTGGGAATGCACGGCTGGTGAATGGATGGATTGATGAGGCCAGGCTGAACATGGGCTTGCGGGTAATGCGCCTAAAAGATCCGCAATTGCTTAATAAAGAGAGCTTCACCACAATAGAAGTAGAAGACATCCGTAAAATTTTTGCATCTCGGGAACGTGAGCCACCTGATATACCTATTGATGAATTGATTTTGAAAGATGCCCTTCAGGAATTGAATAATCTGGTTGGCATGATCAACATTAAACGTGAGATAAATGAGATGGTGAAGCTTGTCCGCTTTTACCATGAGGAAGGCAAGGATGTACTCAGTCGTTTCTCGCTGCATAGTGTATTCATGGGCAACCCTGGCACAGGCAAAACTACTGTAGCACGAATCATTGCGCGCATATACAAAGCTTTGGGACTGCTCGAACGGGGTCACTTAGTGGAAGTAGACCGGCAGGGACTTGTAGCAGGCTTTGTAGGTCAAACTGCAATAAAAACCGCATTAGCAGTAGATCATGGAAACGGTGGTGTTTTGTTTATTGACGAAGCCTATTCCCTTGGAGCAGGCTCACCAGGTGACTTTGGTTCGGAAGCTGTGGAAACATTGCTGAAGCGTATGGAGGATCTTCGTGGGCATATTGTAGTTATTGTTGCCGGCTATACTGACAACATGCACCGATTTTTGGAATCGAATCCCGGGCTTAAATCGAGATTCGACAAAACTTTTGCATTTGAAGATTATAATCCTGAAGAACTTTATGCCATTGCTCTGTTAATGCTTAAAGCAGAAAATCTCTATCCTGATGTTGATTCAGCGGATCACCTTAAAAAATATCTGCAGTTGATATACGATAAACGGGATAAGTATTTCGGCAATGCCCGTAGCGTGAGAAAAATAATTGAAGAAGCTGTGAAAAACCGCGACCTGCGACTCGCAGGCGTACCCAAAGGTCAGAGAACTCCGGAGATGCTTACATCAATCACTATTAATGACGTAGAAGAATTCAGACTGGCAGAACAGGATTCTGATACCCGCAAGCGGATCGGCTTTAGCTTGCCAGGCAAAAACTAACCTTAGCCTATTTGATGCACAGGGTTAAAACACCTCAATTTTGCCTCAACCAAATAGAATCCCGGAACTTAAGAATGGCCATCTTCCTCATGGTGCTCAGACTCATCAACATGGGAGAAAAACATTGCGAAACACAAGAAAGCTCCAACAGCCCCTATAACAATAACTATTTCGGGAAACCATATGTCGAGTAGCATAACTTTGAATTATTATCGTGTGAATAGCGGTAAAAATAACAACAGTTTGCCAAATATCCCTGATTTACAGGCTTAATTTATCTGTTCGCAAATGGTGCCATTCAAGTGCCTTTTGTTCGCGTCCCTGATAAGAGTGGTTTATTTCTTCCCCACAAGCAAACTTTTGAGATCTGCGCGTGAATAAGGAAAAAGAGAGAGATATATCTATCAGCAGAAAACATTTATTTATTTTCAGCATCAGGTAAATTAATAAGATTGTGGATCTAAAAAATATCGCTAAAAAATTTATTCTTGCTTTTAATCATTCACCACGACTGGCCTTATT
>JACCZV010000242.1 GCA_013695775.1 Chitinophagales bacterium
TTACGAAGGCAAATGCACCTTGGATTTCAAAAAAGAAAATTATTACTCTTTTTATTTCATTAACATTCTTTAATGGTAATAAATCGACGGCATACTTTGCTGGAAAGCATGAGGAAATTGTGTTTAAATATTTATTGAAAAAGAATTCATGAATGGTTATGAATTACCGTGAACTATGAATTGCTATATACTTTAATAATAGCTTCCCGCATAGGCGATCCTTTTTCTGAACAGATTACTTCCATAAGATCAGCAATCTGAGTAGGTGTTACTCAACTATCAAAATTGGATGCAGGCATGCTCTTCCGGTTTTCAGGCGTATCTATTGTGCTTGGAATCTACGCTTAACAAGAAAATAAAAGGCTATTCTACTTTAGCCGGGTCCCTCCTCGCAATGGCCAATGTTGCGGATGGCCAGATTGTTTATACTGATTTAGCGGATGTAACTGTTAGCGGCGACGGAGCAAGCTATGATTTAGACTTGAACAACGATGGTACAGTAGATTACAGAATTAACATTACCTCCAATGGAGGTACCGGCGTGAAAATGTTAGCAGAAGCCTTAGGTAATAATGCAATAGCCGGAACTGCTGCAGCACCCTATTTTTATCCTTATGTAATGGATTTAAATGATGTGATTGGGCCAGATCTTGAATGGAATGGCGGAGCAAATCAAACGATGGCTATTTCAGGTTATTACCCTGATCCTTACGGCAATTGGTTCGGCGAAATTGATAAATACCTTGGTTTAAGGTTAGATATGGGTAGCGACAACCATTACGGTTGGGCTCGCCTTGACGTATCTGATGATGCAAAAACATTAACAGTAAAGGATTATGCCTATGAGAGCACAGCAGAAACTGAGATTATGGCGGGTGCTACAGGTGGTGTAGGAGTAAGCCCATTAGTTGAAAGCGAAATGAACATTTTTACTATGGAACATCAAATCTATGTTCAGTTAAACAACAGTGAAAATGGATTAATATCAGTCTCAAATCTTGTAGGGCAGCAAGTTAAAGCAGCAGAAATCACGGGCACTACCGTCTCAATAGACATGAAAGAACAGCCCGCCGGAATATATCTGGTTTCTGTTAATCAGAATAATGAACGTTTTACACAAAAAGTTACAATAAAGTAGAGTTTTACAATAGTAAAAATGACCCGTCCTGCTTTCACAGGACGGGTCATTTTATTTAGGTAATGTACTGAAAAATAGTTGGTGATTTTGTAAGTCAAAATCACTTTATTAGCGTCATCAATCTGAAGAGGAAGCAGGCTCTGCTGGAGAGCAACCTGCCAGCAATAAGGTTGATGCTTATACGATAGAATAAAGCAGTCAGAAATGGCTGCTTTTTCCATTCATATCGGTAAGCTTCATGGCTGAAAAAACTCATTTGTTAGACAAATACACATACCACTTTATAAAGTTAATGCGATGCTGAAGGGTTAATCCCCAATGCAAATCAAGATGATTTTTAAGATGACTGAAAAAGCCCTCAATACCATTGGTTGTGGAGGGTATTTTAGGATTGGATAGATAATGAAACATATTAGGTAAAGCTCTTTTAATGGTAAAATAAGAACGCCTGAGCAGCTTATGGGTGTACCAATATCTGCCTGTGAGTGGATTATATGTTTTTTGCTGCAAATAATCTGTATGCTGCTGATACCAGATTTGTAATTGCTGTATCCAGTAAAGGCGATCATTTTCTGTTTTGATCTTCAATAGCAGCAAGACAAGTGTTCTCAGTTCAACCCCTGCTGTATGCTGTGGAAACCTTGTTAGCCATAGCAAGCACATTCTTTGGATATGCACCAGGCAGCGCTGAACAATTACATCCGGAATGGATTTTGATGGCTTTAAGAATGCTTTTATGACCATCGGTGGTAATGCTTTCAATCTGCACTCCAAGCTTAAGAAGATTATTGAGATCTTCTTTGATTTCTTCATAATGCTCGCCATCTGAAAAGCGAATCAGCTGTGTATATCCATCATCATCATCCTGATAGCTGATCATACAGAACTGCCGGAAGTAGGTGGCATCTACACGTAAATGAACCCCGCTTCGCTTCAAAACTTTTACCGTTGGAAATTGTTCTAAAAAGGTATAGAAAGTACGCTGAAGAGTATCAATCGATAAACCACTATCACGGCTCAGCGTTTTATAAATCTGCCGCTCCACAATCCATTTTCTAAACCAGACAAATCGGTTTTCAAGACGCTGAACAGTATTATTACGTGTAAAATAAATACCACAGTTCTTGCATTTGAATCGTTGTTTTTCTCCCTGCTTTCCCCAGCCAATTACATCTAAACTGCCACAGGCCCAGCACCGCTTTTTTTAATTGTTTTCATAAACAAAAAAAGTTTAGTGAAACCACTTTCACTAACTTTCAGCAAACCCTTATCCAATAAGGATTACAGAGGATCCTACCAACTATCTTTCAGTAATATGCCATAATTGATGATCTATTATAATATCGTCCCGATCTTACAGAAATAATATCCAGATAGTGCTGCTGCAAGTGCTGTAAGTACATTAGGAGAGGAATATCGTTCAGCAGTATACTTTCAATCCATCAAATGCCAGCGAAATATTTGGTGGAAGAGACTTTGAAACCATCTTATGCAGCCCAAGCTGGTGGCTGATGTGAGTGAAATATGATTCTTCCGCACCAATCTCTTTCGCCAGGGTAACTGCCTCTTCTAGGCTGAAGTGCGAGATGTGTTTCTCTTTTCTGAGAGCATTTAGAACCAGCCAACGCGAACCCCTTATCTTTTCTTTTTCTACCTCAGAAATATGTTTTGCATCGGTAATGTATGTGAAGTCATGAAACCTGAAACCAAGCACCGGCAACTTATGATGAAAGACCTCTATAGGGATAAAAGAAATATCACCAATTGTGAACAGCTCACGCTCTATGGTATGAAGTCTGAATTTAGGAATGCCCGGATATGTATTGTTAAGATCAAAGGCGTAAAAATATTCGCTGCGTATAACCTGCTGAACATCTTCTGTTGCAAAAACATCCATGGGCTTATCTAAAAAATAATTGAATGCTCTAATATCATCAAGCCCGGCAATATGGTCTTTATGTGAATGGGTGAAGAGAATGGCATCAACTCGTTTTACCTTTTCACGCAGCATCTGCTGTCGAAAATCAGGGCCTGAATCAATCACTACACATGTAGCATCCGATTCAATCATAATGGAAGTGCGCAGCCGCTGATCTTTGCTGTCTTCCGATTTGCATATGGCGCATTCACAACCGATAACAGGAATGCCTTGCGAGGTTCCCGTGCCTAAAAATGTAATTTTCAATTTTTTACGCGCGCTTCTTTTACCTGCTCTAAGAGCTGAATTGATTTTTCTGAAAGCTTTTGACTATCTATCTCCACCTGTGAAAGAATATCAAGCAAACTGTTGATCCGTGATTCGGTATCGAAATATTTGTTTATCACTACCACTTTCTTGTCTTCTAATATGCAATAACCAGATTTGAAGCTGCCTTTCTCATACCGTATAATTAAATCGGCTTCGCGATAAAGTTGTTCGAGCTTCTGTAATGAGGCAGGGGTGTATCTGAACATTGCTTTATTAATTGAAATTCCTTTAGGTTTGCCTGTAACAATGCTTACAAAGATATAGGATTGCCTTTAGTTTCTATAAGTACAATATTGACAATGAATACAGGACGGCTTAGGAATTTTTTGATTCTCATTTGTCTCGTCTTATTTTGGAACGTTACATGGGCTCAAGTAAATTCAATTACGGAGCTTCGCTTCAGAGCTGGAATCGTTTTGGGGTTAAATGCAACGCAGGTGGATGGTGATGATTATGCCGGTTACCATAAGCTTGGCTTAAATGGGGGCTTTACTGCTCAACTTCCTGTCTCAAAAAAATTTTTCTTTTCTACAGAAATCTTATACTCCCAAAAGGGAGCAAAGAGCCGCACCTTTCAGGGGGTTCCGCTTGCATACCGGACTAAATTAAATTATGCAGAGATTCCATTGCTATTCAATTTCCAGGAGAAACATGCAGTAAACTTCGGGCTCGGTGTTAGCTACGGTCGGCTGATAAAAGTTCGTGAATATATTGATGGCATTGAGCAGGATCCATTTGAAGACTTTAGAAGAAATGATATTGCAGGAGTGGCCAATGGAAATTATCTGATATCAGATCATCTGCAACTAAACCTCCGTTTCGCTTATTCATTAATCCCGATAGGATATAGCCCAACAAGTAATTTTAACAGCCGTGCGATGTTTAATAACATACTAAGCTTCCGGCTGGCATATGTTTTATAATGGATTTGATCCTGTCGCCGTAATTTCAAGCTCCACCATTAAATCTTTTGATGAATGAATGAAGTCAACGTTACCCGAATGGCATTGCTGGTAGATGGTGACAATGCTCAGCCCAGACTAATAGAATTAATTTTGTCAGAGGCCTCAAAGTTTGGTAAGGTTACAATAAGAAGAGTCTATGGCGACTGGACTCAGCAGGGAATGAATGGTTGGAAAATCGTGCTGAATGAAAATGCCATAAACCCGATTCAGAAATTCTCATATACCACAGGTAAAAATTCAACCGACAGCGCGCTGATCATCGACGCCATGGACATTTTACATAGCAAGCTGGTAGACGGATTTTGCATCGTTTCCAGCGACAGTGATTACACAGGCCTGGCGAAACGGTTGCGGGAGGAGGGAGTTTTTGTACTGGGCATTGGTGAGCAAAAAACTCCTAAGGCCTTTGTTCATTCATGCGACAATTTCACCTTCTGTGAGACGCTGCTTATAGAAGAAGCGTCGGAGAAGGTGCCTGCAAACAGACAGAAGATCAAGTACGCAACGCTTAACAAGTCTTCACCAATACACGATCTTGCCATTTTGAATAAAGCATTCAACATGGTAGTAGGCGACAATGAAACAGCGTACCTCTCAGAGATCGGGCTCGGATTGCGGAAATTAGATCCGAGCTTCGATCACCGAACCTATGGTTTTAAATCCTTGGCGGAATTGTTTCGTTCGCTCAAAAACGAATTCGAGGTGCTTACCAATGATGTGAATGGCATGAAAGTATATATGGTAAAAAAAAGTGATCAAGGGGTGAATTAATAGTTCTTTTTGCAGACACCTCAGAATATTCTAAATCATCCTGCGGTTCCCCACCCATACAAATCGCTTAATCACAAATTCAGGATTGGTTAAAGATGCGTTGCCCGCACTGTTGCCTCCAGTAACATGAAAATCTGAGAATGCGGCATGCTGGTTCACCCATATGGGCCCAGTGAGGTTGAAGGTTACCGGTGTAAATACTTCATTCATCTCCTCACTAATTTTACGCATCATATTTTCATCTGTTGTGTATGCAGCGCAGGTAATAGCTCCATGTTCGGAGGCAAGTTCCTTTGCAAGCTTAATGGATTCGTCGGTATCACGGGTTCTTATTGCAATGGCAATTGGGCCGAACAGCTCACTTTCGAAAATGTGATTTTCAGATGCCTCCGCCTCCATGAGAACTGGTGATACGGTTCTTGAGTTTGCAAATTCTTCATTTCTTACTGCAGATGAAGACAGCAATAATCTTCCACCCAAAGCCTCAGCATTTTCTATTCTCGCCAAAGTGATTTCATTCTGCACTGCACCCAATACGCCGGCTCCCATCTTGGGATTATTCACCAGCAAATTCAACTGATCTTTCATTCTTCCTACCACCTCATCAAAAGCAATCGTTTGATCACCTTCAATTACCTTATCAGGAATAAAGAAGTTCTGCGGCGCCGTACACATCTGGCCACTATAAAGAGAAACAGAAAATGCGAGGTTTTGAAGCACAGGATCCAGGTTAGCAACCGAGTCAATGATTACAGAATTTACACCTGCCTTTTCAGTGAATGAAATTTTGCCTGGTAATGATTCAATATAATTTCCGAAGTCAGTGCTTCCAGTGTAATCAATCAGCTTCACGTCAGGATGCAAAACAAGTTCTTTGGTATTTTGATGTGAGGTGGTATCAGCAGCCAATTGCACAGTGCACGGGTCATAACCACTTTCCATGAATGTTTGCTGAATGGCCGCCACACAAATGGCGATAGGCAAGATTGATTTCGGATGTGGTTTCACAATAGCAGCATTGCCTGAAACTAAATTTGCAAACAACCCTGGCAAACTATTCCATACGGGGAACGTAGAGCAACCAACAACAACTCCGATGCCTCTCGGCTGCGGACGAAATTCTTTTTCAAGCTTCACTGAAAATTTACCCGTTGGCTTTTCCCAAAGTACTTTTTCAGGAAAACGTGTCTGTTCGTAATAACCAAGTGCTATTGTTTCCAATGCACGATCTGCTGCGTGTGGACCCGAAGCCTGAAACGACATGATCCATGATTGTCCTGTGGTATGCTGAGTTGCCAGAGCAATTTCGAAGAAATGTTCTTTGATTTTATCCAGCGATTCTATCAAAAGACCGGTTCGTTCAGCGGGAGTGGTCTTCCGCCATGAATAAAAAGCTGTTCCTGCCCTTTCAATTACATCATCCGTTTTATAAATAGGGTACCGAACATCAAGCGGCTCTTGAGTGTAAGGCGATACTTCTTCGCCGGCCCAGCCCAAAGGAGCCCCCTGTGCAGGTAATTCAAATTTGTTACTCAGATAATTGTTATAACCTCCGGAAGCTTTTGCCAAAGAATCCTCAGGATAAGCTTTAGGAAGCTCAGCATATGCCGCATAATATCCACGATCATGAATTGCCCTAATCGCATTATCAACTAATAATTTATGTTTTTCGAAGAGTGACATTTTCCAAAAGATAGGTTAAATAATTGGGCCTAAAAATACCTCATGAGTAGCGGATGCAAAAATTTAAGTGTCGATGCTTGATTAATATGAGTCGGGATGTTAATCCTGACGGTTAAACTATTTGAACCATGGGTAAAATAATAGTCATTATTTTCCCTTTATTAGGGAAACAAACCAATCTTCTATCAGCAGGTCCAGATGGCCGAAAATCCAGGATATGACGAATAAGATATTTAGATTTCGACAACGTTGTTGGTTTCATCTCTAATGGTTTGTCTATAAGAAACAATATTTATTTAGAGTTAATTTTCCTCTTAATAAAAATCTTATGAAATACCCTGTGCTCATAATTGGGCTTTTACTATTAAATCACATAAAAATCCTGAAAGCCCAGCATCCGGATATTGAATTTATGACCGGTAAAGAATATGCCAGCTATTGTATTCAGAATCTGAAGCAGGGGGCGCTTGTCGTGCGATTAAATTTTAAGACAAAAGCCCTCAATGCACTTCAACAAATGGGAAACACAATCAAGGCAGATCGTCTTCGACTGGCTCAACGGGAAGAAAACCTGGCAATCATGAGAGCCTTTAAAGAAGGTTTTCATTTCTGCCCAGTTTACTTTATTCGGCTGGATTCTGCAGTTGCTTTGCAAAAAGGACAACAGGGAAATTATTTCCTTGATAATAATTTGATAGTGGATACCACCATAAGGATGAAGGAAAAATTTTTTCTTTTTGCCGAATATGGAATGTTGGAGACATCATTGTCTGCCGATAAAACACAACCCGGACAAGAAACTGTCCGGCGGGGATTGATGGCAGATGCCCTCATTATAAGGGACAAAAATCTGGAGTTACTACCCAGGCCTTTCCCCTTCTACATTCATTTTGGTGATTGGAAAGAGCGGGTGAGAAAGTTGGAAAAAAGGTTGCAACGGTTTTATCTGGGAAACAAATGAAAAAGTTTGCGCAAGTTGCCTTATTGTATTAAGAATAATCTGATTGGCCAATGGCTCCCTCTGTTATAATAAATAGCGTTAGCTTCCGCACTTACATATTTCTTTATGCTGAAACGCATCAACCTTACTTCGCAGATCATGATTGCCATGCTGCTTGGAATAATTGTAGGGCAATTTTACCGTGTAACACATCCTGACACGGAGGATCTAAAATCCTTTGCGCATAACATTCAAATTTTGAGCGACATATTTCTACGGCTCATTAAAATGATTATCGCCCCACTTGTCTTTTCATTGTTGCTCGTTGGAATCGCCCGCGTCGGTGATTTTAAATCAGTAGGCCGCATAGGACTAAAGACAATCGCCTATTTTACTTTCGCCGCATTGCTTGCTATGGTTGTAGGATTAATCATAGTAAACGTAATAGAACCGGGCAAAGCACTAAACCTCCAGCAAGTTTCTACAAGTGGTGTAGCCACTAAACCTTTTGATGCCCGCGAATTCATCACACACATCTTTCCCGAAAGCGTTATCGATTCTATGGCGCACAACCAGATATTACCGATCATCATTTTTGTTATGTTTTTTGGTGTTGCTACTGCAGCTATAAGAGAAAAGGGAGCTATTATCATAGACTTTTTCGATGCAGTTGCACATGTGATGCTAAAAGTTACCAGCTTCATCATGAAGCTTGCCCCTCTCGGTGTGTTCGGAGCTATCGCAGCAGTGATTGCTGAAAAAGGGCTAAGCGTGCTTACCGGATACCTGACTATCATCGTATCATTCTTTGCAGGATTGTTGATTTTTGTTTTCGTGATTCTGTATATCATTTGTCTCTTATCGGGGATCAAATTTTTTTCACTTCTTGCCCATATGAGGGAGCCCATGCTTCTTGCTTTTACCACTGCAAGCTCGGAGGCCGCCATGCCCAAGACCATTCTGGGATTAGAGAGATTTGGCTGCCCCAACCGTATTGTATCGTTTGTGCTGCCGCTTGGCTATTCCTTTAATCTTGACGGCTCAATCATGTATATGATCTTTGCTACTATTTCGATTGCGCAGGCCTACGGAATGGAAATTTCTTTTGCCCAGCAAATCTCTATGATGCTTATCCTGCTTATCTCAAGCAAGGGCATGGCCGGAGTTCCCCGCGCTTCGTTAGTGGTGATTGCCAGCATGCTTCAAATATTCAACATCCCAGTGGAAGGATTGACTTTGCTGCTCGCTATAGACTGGCTATTGGATATGGGACGTGCTTGTACGAACGTGATAGGAAATGCAGTTGCAACAGCAGTTATAAGTAAATGGGAGCGACAGATGGGAGTTCAAGATCTGTGAAAGAGAAGAAAGCCTGAAATTCTGTCATAATAATGACGGTTATTTCAAGCTTTTACATTTTTATATAAATTGTAGTATCATTAAAATTAAAGTATCTTTTGTTTAAAATATTATAATCAAAGACTCCCATTAAGTAATAAAAGATTTGTTATGGCTCATATCCCAATCAAACGCATTAGGTATATCTTCTATAATAATAGAACGAGCGACACCACTCTCCAACATAGATAATAGCCAGAATTCATAGGAACTACTCCAGGTTATAAGAAGAGTGTCTTTAGGAATATCATTTGCTCTCAGAACTATTTTCTTTTGTGGTAATTGAGCAGTTTCCCGGAGTATTCTTCTATTCCATTCTAATCTTGTTGTGTAAAAAGTATGTGTAGAATCTATTCTAAGGATGCCTATTATTGTAATGGCAGATATGACAACGAGGACAATTCTTTGATGCTTAAGATTTGGAAGAACATCATAAGCAAAGGAATTCCAACAATAATTGACAATATAAGATATTGGTTTTCCAGGTAAAACTGGTCTGCGCCGTTTGGGTAAGATACATTTATAATTAAAATATACCCAAGAAAAAAAGTTAGAATTAATACCAATTTATTATATTCAGTATGTTTTAGGTAGAACCAAATAATAATAATCAATACAATCAATAAATAATAATAATCGTGCAAAAAATATCCTAACAAATTTTTATTTGACTGCAGGTTGAAGTAATCCGGGAATAGGATTAAACCATTCTTCAAACCACTCATAGCCTGCCAGTTTTAATAGGCAACAATGTCCCATTTAATAGCCTTTTAAAGTGCCATTCGTAAATGGACCACAATTAGCTGGAGTCGTATTTGTAAAATTATATTGTTTGCCTCCTTCCAGAACTATAACTAATATCTGGAATATCTAAAGGAGCTATGAAGGGAAATACTATTTTAGAAAACTCTTATCAATGATCAGTGTACCCGTTGAACGAGCCTCAAATGTTGATGCTAATATATAGCAATAATCATAATCTGCAATTCCTATGCTCCTCCCGTCTTCCGCTGCCTGATTTTTGGTGCATTAGAAGTTTTAGCAGCCGGTTTCTTCTCCGTCTGCTTGGTGTCGGAGCCTTTACCTGCGGTTTTGTTGCCCGAAGCAGCTTTTGTGCTGCCACGCCGGGTGCGTCTTTTAGGAGCAGCGTCGGCTGAAGAAGCAGCAGTGGATTGTACACCATTCAATAAGCTGTAGTCTACCAATTCGATCAATGCCATGTCTGCTGCATCACCGGGTCTAAATCCAATCTTAACAATACGGGTATATCCACCAGGGCGGCTTGCAATTTTTTCTGCTACATCGCCGAATAGTTGATCCACTGCTTCCTTGCTTCTCAGCAAGCTGAATACAATCCGGCGATTGTGGGTACTGTTTTGTTTTGCCCGAGTTATCAGGGGCTCTACATAGCGGCGCAATACTTTAGCTTTAGCTGTGGTAGTGGTAATGTGCTTATTTACAATCAGAGATGTAGCCATATTGCTCAGCATCGCCTTTCTGTGCTGGCTCGTTCTTCCTAACGGATTGATCTTATTCTGATGCCTCATGGGTAGTAAAGCTTATAGTTATCACTAAAATTCTTCGAGGAAGATATTACCTCCTTCACTCATGTATGCAAAATTCGTCTAATCTTCCAGCTTAAATTTTGACAGATCCATTCCAAAATGCAACCCTTTTTCATTTATCAATGCTTCAATCTCCATTAATGATTTCCGACCGAAATTTCTGAATTTCAACAACTCGTTGGTATCATATTTTACAAGCTCAGATAATGAGCTGATCTTGGCTGCCTTAAGACAATTGTAAGCCCTAACAGAAAGATCGAGATCTTCAAGAGGAGTTTTTAAGAGCTTACGCATATGAAGAGTATGTTCATCAACAACATCATCTTCTCTTTTTTCTTTGCTGTCAAAAGTGATGTTCTCGTCTGATATCAGCATCAGGTGTTGAATGAGAATACGTGCTGCTTCCTTGATGGCTTCTTCAGGGTGAATGGTTCCGTCAGTAGCGATCTCCATAATCAGCTTTTCATAATCTGTTTTCTGCTCAACGCGAGTGTTTTCAACGCTGTATTTCACATTTTTTATTGGTGTGAAGATCGCATCCGTTGCAATAGTGCCTATGGGGGCATCCTTTACCTCATTCTCTTCCGCAGGAACATAACCACGTCCTTTTTGGATGATGATCTCCATATCGAGCTTCACACTGCGTTCCATTCTGCAGATGACCAGGTCGGGATTCATGATGCGGAAATTAGAAGACGCCTTCTCTATATCACCGGCACGAAAATCTTCTTTATTCTTGATTGAAATCAGTATTTTCTCCTGTTCCAAATCCTCATCAGTAGTTTTCTTTAAACGTATCTGCTTTATGTTTAGAACCAACTCTGTTACATCTTCGAGCACGCCTTTAATTGTTGAAAACTCATGGTCGACACCACCGATGCGCAGCGCTGTGATGGCATAGCCCTCGAGCGAGGAGAGAAGCACTCTTCTCAATGCATTGCCGATGGTAACGCCGAAACCCGGTTCAAGAGGTCGGAATTCAAATAAACCTTCAAAATCTGTTGCCTTCTGCAATACAATCTTATCGGGTTTCTGAAAAACGAGTATGGCCATTTATCTAGTATTTTTTAATTTTTTAATAAAATTGGTACAAAAGGTTTTATTTGGAATATAACTCTACAATCAACTGCTCATGTATGTTTTCCGGAATCTGGTCTTTTTCCGGCATTGCCAGAAAGATTCCCATTTGAGTATCACTGTTCCATTCAAGCCACGGATATCTTGATTCGCGGTTTCCAAGAGCTTGTTTTATGGCTTCCAGTTCGCGCGATTTATTATTAATACTTATCACATCACCTGCTTTCAGCACCATAGATGGAACACCTGCCGTTTTACCATTTACTGTAATATGCTTATGAGATACCAGTTGCCTGGCAGCTCTGCGGGTTGGAGCGATACCAAGGCGGAAGACGGTATTGTCGAGACGAGCTTCAAGAAGTTTTAATAAGTTCTCACCGGTAACTCCTTTTTTACGAACCGCATCACTATAAAAGCGGGCGAATTGCCGTTCAAGCAAACCATAGGTCATCTTCGCCTTTTGCTTCTCTTTTAACTGTGTTGCATATTCCGAAGGCTGTTTTTTCTTACGCGTCTGTCCGTGCTGACCAGGAGGATAGCCTTTTTTTTCCAGCGCCTTCGAATACCCCATTATGGGCTCCCCAAATGTTCTGCTAACCCTTACTTTGGGACCTGTGTATCTTGCCATGTTTGAATTGAATAATATCTAAGGATTTGTGATGGTGTTGCTAATTTCTCTAAGCTAAGTTCTTATACTCTCCTCTTTTTTGGCGGGCGGCAGCCATTATGAGGCAGTGGTGTAATGTCCCGGATAAGAGAAACATCTATACCTGAAGAAGAAATAGATCTGATAGCCGACTCGCGTCCTGAACCGGGCCCTTTTACAAATACCTCCACTTTACGCATTCCCGCATCGTGTGCGACTTTGGCAGCATTTTGAGCAGCAACCTGCGCGGCGTAAGGAGTATTCTTCTTTGAACCTTTGAAGCCTACCTTTCCCGCAGAAGCCCAGGAAATCACTTGGCCGGTTTTATTGGTGAAAGTAATGATGATGTTATTAAAGCTCGCCTGAATGTGCACATGCCCTTCAGGTTCTGCTTTGATGGTCCTTTTCTTTGCGGTTTTTTTTGCCTCGGCCATTTATTTTATAATTTATACTTTATGCTGAATTCAATGTTGTGTTTCCTGCTAAGATTTTATTTCTTAGCTGGTGTCTTCTTTTTGCCTGCAACTGTTTTACGTTTTCCTTTCCGGGTTCTTGAGTTGGTCCTTGTCCGCTGACCTCGCGTAGGTAATCCCTTACGATGGCGGATGCCCCGGTAACAGCCAATATCCATCAGCCGTTTAATATTCAACTGCACCTCAGAACGTAACGACCCCTCTACTTTCCAGTCATTATTGATTATGGTACGTATTGCATTCAGCTCATCATCATTCCAATCCTTTACCTTTTTTGTTATGTCAACACCAGCCTCTTCAAGAATTTTTTTCCCGCCAGACCGACCGACTCCGAACAGATAAGCAAGACCTATATATCCTTGCTTATTTTTAGGTAAATCAACACCTGATATTCTTGCCATGCTGTTTATTGTCTTTGGTAACTGCTTGTTTGTAAGATGTAAAGAAGAATAAGTAATCTAAATGCTCAGCGCGTCGGCTATCCCTGCCGTTGCTTGAAGCGGGGATTTTTCTTATTAATGACATACAGCTTGCCTTTTCTCCTTACGATTTTACACTCGGCACTTCTTTTTTTTATTGATGCTCTTACTTTCATTGTCTGATCATTTAAAAACCTGGTACTTCAACTTTAAATCATTTTACTAATATTATCCGGATAACAGCGAGTGATCTTTAGAGTTATTTGAACCGATATGTGATTCGGCCTCTCGTTAAGTCGTATGGTGACATTTCTACTGTTACCTTATCACCCGGAAGAATGCGTATATAATGCATGCGCATTTTACCAGATATGGTTGCAATTATTTCATGGCCATTTTCTAACCGAACGCGGAACATGGCATTAGACAACGCTTCTGTGATAGTTCCATCTTGTTTAATTAAATCCTGCTTAGCCATTAAAAAATTGAGGGTGCAAATATCGCATTTATTCCTGGATTTTCTAATCTATACAAAATGAAATGTAAGCGCACTTTAAAGCAACTTACCAAATGGTTATCGGGTAAATGCATTTTCATGAATAGCTTCCTCAATAAAATCAAAAGTTGTGAGCATCTCAGGGCCAGCCTTAGTAACCGCCACCGTATGTTCGAAGTGGGCTGAAGGGCTGTTATCTTCTGAATAAATTGTCCAGCCATCCTGGGCCTGCAGCACACCTTTTTTACCCATGTTTACCATTGGTTCAATAGCTATTACCAGCCCTTCCATTAGCTTAGATCCACTACCCCGTTTGCCATAATTAGGAACTTCAGGGTCTTCATGTAGTTTCTTTCCCAACCCATGACCAACAAGCTCGCGTACAACAGAAAATCCATTGCGCTCAACATATTGCTGTATTGCAGAGGCAATGTCACCAATGCGTTTCCCAATATGAGCCTGGTTAACGCCAATGTCAAGAGACGCTCGGGTTACGTTTAATAACTCTTTTTTTGATTCATTTATCTCCCCCACAGCAAAAGTAAAGGCGCTGTCTCCATAAAATTTATCGAGAAGCACCCCGCAATCTATTGATACCAGGTCACCCTCTTTCAAAATTCTGTTTCCTGGTAAACCGTGCACCACCTGTTCATTTACAGAGATACAAAGAGAATTGGGGAAACCCCTGTAACCAAGAAAAGCCGGATAACCACGGTTGTCACGTATAAATTCATCTCCGATTTTATCTAGTGAGAGTGTTGTAATTCCAGGTTTAATATACTTACCCACTTCTGCCAGGGCCCTTGACACCAGCAGTGAGCTGTTTCGTATAAACTCAATTTCTTCAGCGGTTTTATAAAAGATCATCCTTGTAATTAAACATTTACCGCAGTACGTCCCTTAATACGGCCAGACTTCATCAGGCCATCGTAATGACGCATAAGCAAATGACTTTCTATTTGTTGAAGAGTATCTAAGATTACTCCAACCATAATAAGGAGGGAAGTTCCTCCGTAAAAATTGGCCCATTGCGAGTTCATTCCGAAGGCACTTGCAAAAGCGGGCATAATGGCAACAAAGGCCAGAAATAAAGCACCAGGCAAAGTAATTCGAGACATCACAGTATCAATAAAATTAGCAGTCTGTTTACCTGGCTTTACCCCGGGTATAAATCCTCCATTTCGTTTCATATCGTCAGCCATCTGAATAGGATTTACAATGATGGCTGTATAGAAGTAAGTGAAGACGATGATCAACACACAATTTACCACGTTATACCAAACGGAGGTTGGGTCAGTGAAGGCAGTAGCCCCCTGCATAGAATCAGACTCCGGAAAAAACTGGGCAACAGTTGCGGGTACGAACATCAGTGCTTGTGCAAAAATAATGGGCATTACTCCCGAAGCATTCACTTTTAATGGGATGTATTGCCGAACTCCGCCATACTGTTTATTTCCCACCACACGCTTTGCATATTGAACAGGAATTTTACGGGTACCCTGCACTAAAAGTATAACCATCATGATCACTGCGAGCAATACAGCCAGTTCAAGCAAAAATGACACAAGGCCTCCCCCTTCATTCAAACGACTTTCAAATTCTGCAATGAATGCAAAAGGAAGTTGTGCAATGATGCCTACCATAATCAGCAAAGAAATGCCGTTACCAATGCCGCGGTCTGTAATCTTTTCACCCATCCACATGATAAAAATAGTACCCGCCGTAAGAATCATTACAGATGATATCCAAAACAATCCGGGGTTTATAACTACGTCGGCCCCCATTCCACTCCTTAAATAAACGACATATGCTGAAGCCTGCGCAGCAGTGATGATAACTGTGAGCCATCTTGTTATCTGGTTAATTTTTCTTCTGCCGCTCTCTCCTTCTTTCTGCATTTTTTGAAAGGTTGGGATGGCAAGCGTCACCAATTGCATCACGATTGACGCTGAGATATAGGGCATTATTCCAAGTGCGAAGATTGAGGCTCTGGAGAATGCACCACCTGCAAAAATATCGAGCAGTCCGAAGATCCCCTGAGTACCCTGGGAGGAAATTGATTCAAGCTGAATTGGGTCAATACCTGGCAGTACAATATAAGACCCGACGCGATATACAAGGATGAGGCCTAATGTGTATAGGATCCTGTGACGCAAGTCTTCAATCTTCCAGATATTCTGTATGGTTTGAATAAATCGTTTCATATACCCTTGTTAAACGAGATTAACTGTGCCGCCAACAGCTTCTATAGCCTTTTTTGCCGAGTCGCTTATAGCATTTGCCCTTACATCCAACTTGATTTTTAGTTCTCCGTTACCAAGAATTTTCACACGATGCTTCCTCCTGATAATCCCATGCTTTACGAGGATCTCATGGTTAATGGCAGTGAGCTGATACTTTTCTGCATATTCCTGTAATCGACTCAGATTAATCACTTCAAATTCGCGGCGGAATAAATTTCTAAACCCAAATTTAGGCAAGCGGCGTTGTAAAGGCATTTGCCCACCTTCAAAACCACGTCGTTTTTTATTTCCTGAACGCTGCCCGGCTCCCTTATTACCCCGTGTAGATGTTCCACCATGACCGCTCCCCTGCCCCCTCCCTATACGTTTAACTTTTTTTACCGATCCCTCTGCCGGTTTAAGATTGCTCAGATTCATAAATTAAATTTTTTCTACGGTAACTAAATGGAGCACCTTGGTTATCATGCCTTGAATCTGCAATGTATCCTCTTTAATTACCGAAGCATTGAGTTTTTTTATACCCAATGCCCGAATGGTCTTTTTCTGACGTTCCGGCCGGTCTATAGCACTTTTAACCTGTGTAATTTTAATTTTAGTCATTTCTTCCCTCTTGTTTCACGAACTTTTGTTATATTATATTAGAAATAATTGATTGACCGTTAGAAGTGCTAACGGGATAATCAACCATTGAATACTTTCTTAAGATTTACATTACGTGTTTGTGAGATAGCCAGCGGATCTCTTACGAGCGATAATGCTTTTATGGTTGCTTTAACAACATTGTGCGGATTAGTGGAGCCGAGTGACTTAGCTAATACGTCCGTCACTCCTGCACTCTCCAGCACTGCACGCATAGCACCACCTGCGATTACACCCGTACCATGTGAGGCTGGCTTTATCCAGACCTTCGAGGCACTGAACTTCGCTATCTGCTCATGGGGAATAGTACCTTTAAAAATGGGCACTTTAACAAGGTTCTTCTTCGCATCATCAATGCCTTTCGTTATGGCTTCCTGTACCTCTCGGGCTTTTCCCAGACCCTGGCCTACTATTCCATTTCCATCACCTACAACTACAAGGGCCGAAAAGCTGAATGTCCGGCCTCCTTTAGTAACCTTCGCCACACGTTGAATATTTACCACCTTTTCCTTCAGGTCCAGTTCACTTGCCCTTACCCGCTGAATGTTTGCCTGTGCCATCTATTGATTCTGTTTCTTTTTGTTTTACTAAAATTGCAATCCACCCTCCCGGGCACCTTCTGCCAATGCCTTCACCCTACCATGATACAGGTAGCCTCCGCGGTCAAAAACGACGTTCGTTATTCCGGTTTCAAGTGCCTGTTTAGCCAACGCTATTCCTACCTCTTTCGAACGCTGTGCTTTAGGCCCTGATAAATCTTTCATGCTGCGCGACGAAACTGAAGCTAAGGTATGCCCCTGCTCATCATCAATCAGTTGAGCATAGATGTCACGATTGCTCCTGTATACCGAAAGGCGGGGCCTCTCTTTTGTACCTGAAAATTTCTTCCTTATCCTTTTACGGATGCGGTTTCTTCTGTGTTCCTGCTTAATCATGACTGCTCTTTTTCTATTGGTTACGGAATTTGCCGTAATAGCTTTATGTATTTATATAGTATATTCTAATTATTTTGCTCCTGTGGCGGCAGACTTACCTGCTTTCCTTCTTAGAATTTCATCGCTGTACTTGATCCCCTTTCCTTTATAGGGTTCGGGCTTTCTCACTCCGCGAATCTTTGAAGCTACCTGACCTAACAACTGTTTGTCAGAACTCTGGAGCGTAATGATTGGATTTTGTCCTTTCAACTGCTCGGCAAATACTTTGATCTCCTTTGGTAATGCAAATACTACCGGGTGTGAAAAGCCCACCGACACCTCCAGCACCTGTCCGGTTACTGTAGCTCTAAAGCCTACACCAACCAGCTCAAGCTTCTTCTCATATCCATCGGTAACACCCTTCACCATATTTGCAAGCAGAGCACGGTATAAGCCATGTAACGCTTTATGACGCTTCTGTTCTGTTGGCCGGGCTACTACCACCTGATCGTTTTCAACCTTGAATGTTATATCCGGATCAACGCGTTGTGTTAGCTGACCTTTTGGTCCCTTAATTAACACCTCGTTTGATGGAGAAACCGAGAATGCAACACCTTTTGGCAAGGATACCGGTAATTTACCTATGCGAGACATCTTATGACTTTAGGTTTATCATCAGAAAAAATACAAATCAATCTTAAAAAACATAACAAACAACTTCACCACCAATCTTCTGAGATTTGGCTTCTTTATCTGTCATGAGCCCTTTCGAAGTAGAAATAATTGATATACCAAGTCCGCTCATTACTCTTGGCATATCGTCTGATTTAGTATATTTCCGTAAACCCGGCCGGCTCGCGCGCCGCAGTGAACGGATAGCAGGCTGCTTGGTGACCTGGTTGTACTTCAAGGCGATTTTGATTACTCCCTGCCCTCTCTCCTGATCTTCAAATTTATACTTAAGAATATATCCTTTATCATATAGTAACTCGGTGAGGCGCTTCTTCATATTTGATGCAGGAATCTCCACTATGCGATGGTTTGCTGCCAGCGCATTACGCATTCTTGTCAGGTAATCAGCTATCGGATCGGTAACCATATTTTTTTTATTTCAGCTTAAGTATAATGATTTGAGAAATTTTACCACGATGCTTTTGTAATTCCAGGAATTTTACCATTCAAAGCGAGCTCGCGAAATTTTATTCTCGAGATACCAAATTCCCCGATATACCCACGAGGACGTCCTGTAAGCTGACAGCGATTGTGCTTTCTTACCGGTGATGCATTTCTGGGCAGCTTATCCAAAGCGGCATAATCTCCAGCAGCTTTCAATGCTTTTCGCCTGACTGCATATTTTGCAGCCATACCTGCTCTTTTTCGCTCTCTTGCCTTTACTGATTCTTTTGCCATTTCTATTTATCTTTTTTGAAAGGAATTCCTAATTCGGAGAGCAATGCTTTCGCCTGCTGATCATCATTAGTGCTGGTTACGAAAGTAATGTCCATCCCATTAATTTTAGTGATCTTATCAATATCAATTTCAGGGAAGATGATGTGTTCGGTAATGCCGAGAGTATAATTTCCCCTTCCATCAAAACTTTTATCATTTACACCTTTGAAGTCTCGAACCCGGGGCAATGCTACAGAGATCAGTCTATCGAGAAATTCATACATCCGTTCACCCCGCAAAGTTACACGAACACCAATTGGAGTGCTTGCTCTTAGCTTGAAGTTAGAGATGTCTTTTTTTGATTTCGTAGGAACTGCTCTTTGCCCTGCTATTGATGATATCTCGCCAACGGCAAGATCAATCAGCTTCTTATCTGCTGTTGCAGCACCTACTCCCTGGTTGATAGCCACTTTTTTCAAGCGGGGCACTTGCATGGCAGAAGTAAAATTGAACTGCTTTTGCAAAGCCGGCACTACGTTTTCCTGGTAATGCATTTTTAATCTGGGAATATATTTATCCATCACTTGATTATCTCATTTGATTTTTTAGCATACCTGACTGATCTGCCGTTCTCTATTCGTCTGCCGGCGCGGGTGGGCTTGCCACCTTTCGGATCAAGGAGCATCAGCTTAGAAATATGTATGGGCGCTTCTTTCTTAACAATGCCGCCCTGTGTGTTTTTAGCATTAGGCTTTGTATGGCGTGAAACAATGTTTACCCCTTCTACAATGGCTTTCATATTCTCCAAGATTACCTCCAACACTCTGCCTTTTTTCCCTTTGTCATCGCCGGCACGAACATACACCACATCATTTTTTTTTACATGCACTTTTGCCTTGAAGCGCTTAACAGTATTTTTTGTTTTGCTCATATTTTATAGTACCTCAGGGGCTAATGAAATGATTTTCATGAATAGCTTTTCCCGCAACTCTCTTGCAACCGGCCCAAAGATCCTTGTTCCTCTTGGCTCATCAGCCTGGTTGAGCAACACACATGCATTGTCATCAAAACGAATGTAAGAGCCATCCCTTCTGCGTATTCGTTTTTTGGTTCTCACTATTACAGCCTTTGAAACAGTACCTTTTTTTAACTGCCCGGCAGGTATCACATCTTTCGCTGTAACAACCACCACATCTCCAACGGACGCGTATCGCTGACGAGAATGACCCAACAGACGGATTACGAGTACTTCGCGAGCACCACTGTTATCTGCTACGTTTAATCTTGATTCCGACTGTATCATGTTTTAATTCTTTTTAACCGCCCTCAGCTTATCCTTCTCACTCAATCTTCATTTCCTAACATTACAAAACCTAATTATTTCACTTTCTCAAGTATTTCCACCAACCGCCAGCGCTTACTTTTACTTATTGGCCTCGTTTCCATGATTCGAACCGTATCACCGATAGATGCCTCCTGCTTCTCATCATGAGCCATCAGCTTCCTCGTCTTCTTAAGATATTTACCATACAATGGATGCATTATTTTCCGCTCGATGGCAACCGTAATGGTTTTATTCATCTTGTTACTGGTAACTACGCCTGTTCTTGATTTTCTTAAATTCCTTTCCATTGTATTATTACTCATATTTTCATCACCCTATTTATGCTAATGCTATATTTTTTGCCGTGGAGCGCGCTTTCAGCTCTGTCTTCATCCGTGCAATATCACGCCTCAACCTACGCAAGGTCATCGGATTTTCAAGTGTTGTAACTACGTGATTAAACTTCATCTTTGTGTAATGCGATGAGTCTTCTTTCAACTTGTCAACGATCTCCTCGGTCGTTAACTCTTTCATATTCAGTTTTTGTTTTGCCATTATATTAGTATTTCCACCCAAATAAGCGGGTAATCTTTATTACGCTTTAAAATCTCTGGCTACAATGAATTTAGTATGTACCGGGAGCTTGTCTGCTGCCAACTGCATTGCCTCTTTAGCTATTGGCAATGAAACTCCTTCAGCTTCAAAAAGTATTCTGCCTGGTTTAACAGGTGCTACCCATCCTTCCGGATTTCCCTTTCCTTTACCCATGCGTACCTCGGCTGGTTTTTTTGTTAATGGCTTATCAGGAAATACCCTAATCCAAACCTGGCCTTCGCGTTTCATATGACGGGTTAAAGCTACACGTGCTGCCTCCAATTGTTTATCGGTGAGCCATGCTTCATCCAACGTCTTCAAGCCAAAAGAACCAAACGAGAGGACCGCTCCACGATGATCGTTGCCCTTCATTTTTCCCCTTTGGGTTTTTCTGTATTTGGTTTTCTTCGGCTGTAACATCTTAAATTACTTTTTGAACTCTTATTGAGAATGCGGGTCAAGCCCACAATGACAGATTGTTAATTAATTCAGTTCAAAGTATTATTTTCTATCAGAGCGTTCTCTCTCTTTTCCTCTATCTCTGTCCCTGTCCCCACCACCACTCCTTCTTGGACCGCCGGGTCCACTGCCTTTCGGTCGCTGCATCTCATTTGTCTTCTGCCCAACATTGGGAGACAAGTCACGCTTGCCATAAACCTCTCCTTTACATATCCAAACTTTTATTCCTATTTTACCATAAACCGTTTGGGCTTCACCTAAATAATAATCAATATCTGCACGGAAGGTATGTAGTGGCACACGCCCCTGCTTAATCTCTTCTGAGCGGGCAATCTCCGCTCCTCCAAGCCGGCCACTTATTCTAACCTTTATACCCTCTGCTCCCATTCTTAAAGCTGAGGCAATCGACATTTTTATAGCCCGACGGTAATTGATCCTTGCTTCAATTTGACGGGCGATAGTATCGGCAACAATGGCAGCTTCAATTTCCGGCCTCCGAATTTCAACAATGTTAATCTGCACTTCTTTATCAGTCACTTTCTTCAGCTCTTCCTTTATCCGGTCAACCTCTCCTCCCCCCTTTCCTATGATTATGCCGGGACGCGATGTATGAATGGTGATGGTGATGCGATTCAGCGTTCGCTCGATAACGATTTGCGCAATACCCCCTTTGGAAATCCGCGCTCTCAAATAAGTACGGATTTTTTCATCTCCAATCAACTTATCAGCAAACTCACGTCCACCGAACCAATTGGATTCCCATCCTTTAATTATTCCGAGTCGGTTACCAATCGGATTTGCTTTCTGTCCCATGCAATTATTTATAATTTGATCTAAGCTGTTACTGCTTTACTCTCTTCTTTTTTTCTTCTGCTGCTTGATTTTTTAATGAGAGGTGCAGATGATCCTGCTACATTTTCAGATGCTCCCTGAACTGGAGCCGCCGCAGTTGTCTCCACCACGCCCAATTTAGTGTCAACAATGAGTGTTATGTGGTTGGAACGTTTACGTTTTTTATATGCCCGACCATGTGGAGCAGGAAGCCATCGCTTCAACATGCGGCCACCATCTACAAAAACCGTCTTTATAAAAAGGCGTGCGTCTTCAATGCGCATTCCCTCATTTTTCTTTTCCCAATTATCCATTGCCGATCTAAGGAGCTTACCCATCGGTTTTGCTCCATGTTTTGAACTGAGCTGCAATGCGTAAAGCGCCTTCTCTGCATCCATCCCACGTACCAGATCTGCTACATACCGCATCTTGCGGGGGGAAGACTGACAATTTCTTAATATGGCTCTAGCTTCTGCCATGACTTAATCCATTTTCTTTGATGAGTGACCTTTGAAATTTCGGGTAGGAGCAAATTCACCAAGCTTATGGCCTACCATGTTTTCACTTACATAAATTGGGATAAACTTATTGCCGTTATGCACAGCAAAAGTATTCCCTACAAAGTCGGGGGTAATGGTGGAACGGCGCGACCAGGTCTTTATAACGGTTTTCTTTCCTCCGGCAGTCATTTTATCTACTTTTTCCTGCAGGTTATGATCTACGTAAGGTCCTTTTTTAATACTTCTGCTCATTCTATCTTTTCGTTACTCTTAAAAAAATTTTATTGTACTGTATCTTTAACTTAGTAAGTGCTTTCAAAAATTCTTATCAGGAAATTATTTCTTTTTTCTACTGATGATAAACTTATTCGATACGTTTTTAGGATGGCGTGTTTTCATGCCTTTGGCATATTTACCATTTCTTGAACGTGGATGGCCACCCGATGCTTTACCCTCTCCACCACCCATCGGATGATCTACCGGATTCATTGCAACACCGCGGTTGCGCGGACGAATGCCCTTCCACCGGTTGCGACCTGCCTTGCCCGCCATCTCTGTATTATGGTCGGAGTTGGAGGCGGAACCTATGGTGGCCATGCAGTTAGCCAGCACCATCCTGTTTTCACCGGAAGGTAGCTTTATGATTGCGTATTTACCCTCTTTAGCGCTCAACTGCGCATTTGCGCCGGCACTGCGAACCATTGCACCACCTTTTCCAGGGTGCAGCTCCACATTATGAATGATGGTACCGAGGGGAATATCTTTCAGATAGAGGGCGTTTCCAATTTCAGGGGGGGCTTCTGTGCCAGACATAATGGTTTGTCCCACTTTCAATCCTGCGGGTGCGAGAATATATCTTTTCTCCCCATCCTTATATGATATTAAAGAGATGAAGGCCGACCGGTTCGGATCATATTCTATCGTTGTCACCTGACCCGGAATGTTATGTTTATCTCTTTTGAAATCGATGATGCGATACATCTGCTTATGTCCGCCGCCGATATAACGCATGGCACGATGGCCATCGCTATTTCTGCCACCAGATTTTTTAGAGGGTTTTAACAGGCTTTTTTCAGGAGTTGAGGTTGTTATCTCCGTAAAAGCATTTATAATCCTGAATCGTGTTCCCGGTGTAACGGGGTTAAATTTTCTTACTGCCATCTTTGATTACTTTTCCGCTAATCTTTAACGTTAGTTTTTTAATCTTCTTACAGGCCGCATTAACTGCCAGCAGTTAATTATATGCCGGCATAGAAGTCAATTGTTTCCCCTTTTGCCAGGGTGACATATGCTTTTTTAATAGGGCTTTTCATCCCCTTTGAAGCGCCGGCTTTGGTAAATCGCTGCTTCAGCTTTCCAGGCAGAACAGTGGTTGAGACAGACCTTACACTGACGCCATACATTCTTTCAATTGCCTTTTTAATCTGAATCTTGTTTGCATCTTTTGCAACCACAAAGCCCACCTTATTCAGCTTTTGTCCAAGCATCGTAAGCTTTTCTGAAATTAAAGGCCTGATGAGTATTTCTGCCATGATCTTTTATTATGCCCTGAGCTGCTTGTATTTAAAGTTATGATTTCGCTGCTTCAAAATGTTTCAGACTACTCTCCACAAAGAGCAACGTGTTTGCATTCATTATTTCATAGGTATTTAAATCACTGACTTTAGATATGCGGCTCTTCTGAAAGTTCCTGCTTGCAAGCTTCAGATGATCATTGGCCTCATTCACAACCACTATTGTTTTCTTGTCGGCCAGTCCGAGATTTTTCAAAAGGTTTACAAATTCCCTGGTCTTATGATTTTCCAGCGAGAAATCTTCTATCACCGCAATGCCATGGTCCCTTGCTTTATATGTGAGTGCAGACCTTTTTGCAAGATCTTTCACTTTCTGATTCAGCTTAAAATTGTAGTCTCTTGGCTTCGGCCCGAATATTCTTCCTCCGCCAGGAAACAACGGACTTTTGATGCTGCCCTTTCTTGCTCCCCCTGTTCCTTTTTGCTTGTGCAGTTTCCTGGTAGAGCCCGATACTTCCCACTTTTCTTTTGATTTATGGGTGCCCTGCCGCTGGTTGGCCAGATATTGCTTCACCGTTAGATAGATAGCATGGTCATTCGGTTCTACCTCAAAGAAGGATTCAGGAAGATCAATACTTCTCCCTGCTTTATTGCCATCTGATTTTACAACTTCAATTGTCATGTCTCTTAATATAAATTCACTACTCAGATTGAAGCAGTCGTTTAATTTTGATTTTGGATCATTACATATGATCCTTTCGGCCCCGGAACGCAACCATTAACCACTAGCAAGTTCTTTTCAGCAAAGATCCTCATCACAGAAACATTCCGCACTTTGATGTTCTTGCCCCCGTCGCGACCCGCCATCCTTAAACCCTTAAATACTCTCGCAGGATAGGAAGAACCTCCAAGGGAACCCGGAGCGCGATTGCGATCATGTTGCCCATGTGAATTAGAACCAACCCCATGAAAGCCATGGCGCTTAACTACACCCTGAAACCCTTTTCCCTTGGAGGTGCCTACAATGCTTACTTTATCGCCCTCAGCAAAAATTTCCACTGTAACGGTATCTCCCAAACTTTTCTCAATATCAAAATCACGAATCTCCATCACCTTTCGTTTAGGCGTGGTTCCTGCTTTCGCAAAATGTTTTATCTGAGGCTTGGCAGTATTCTTTTCTTTCTTCAATCCATATCCCAGTTGAACAGCATTGTATCCGTCGGTCTCGTTGGTTTTAATCTGGGTAATTACACATGGACCTGCCTCAAGAAGGGTGCAGGGAATGTTTTTTCCGCCCTCATCGAAGAAGCTCGTCATACCAACCTTTTTTCCAATAATGCCTTTCATATATTATTGCTTTAGCCCTTTATGTTAATCTCAACACCACTGGGCAATTCTAACTTACTCAGCGCGTCTACTGTTTTAGATGATGAGGTATAGATGTCGAGTAAACGTTTATATGTACACAGCTTAAACTGCTCCCGAGCCTTTTTATTCACGTGCGGGGAACGTAATACAGTAAAAATCTTTGTCTCTGTTGGAAGAGGAATTGGACCCGCCACAACGGCACCAGTGCTGCGCACAGTTTTCACGATCTTCTCACAGCTCTTATCGACCAGCATATGATCATAGGACAGCAGCTTAATTCTTATTCTCTGGGCCATTTTATTTCAATGAGCTTTTAAAAAGGGATGGCAAAGGTATAATAAGAGTTTTGTTTATCCAATAGAGTCTGGAAAGAATTTTGGTTATCAAGACCCGCCTTCAGATACTATCCTTAAAGCAATATTGAGTTTGTATTAAATATCATGGTGTCTAAAATGCACACCGAATGCTTTAGAATACAAAGAGGAAAATTTTAACTATCGCGAATACAACCAATCCTGCGAGTAGCCAGCCACCGATTTCACCAAGAATTTGATTTTTCGTTTTCATAATTCGATAAGTTGAAGTAGAAAAATATTTATGACAACGAATGTCCTTATGAAAATAATATCCTGATAAGGCTATAAAAGATAACCTATGGTATGGTTTTACAGTAACATGACCCTATCTGGTTATTTCGTGATGTAGATTAAAAAAGAAAACCCCGAACCGTTGAGGGTCGGGGTTCCAGTTTGAATGGAAGACTTAGATTCTTATGCTTCAGCCTTAACCTTTCCTTTTGCTTTGGAGACAACTTCTTCAGTAATGTTTGCAGGAGCGGGTGCATAATGAGAAAATTCCATGATAGAGGTAGCCCGTCCGGAGGTGATGGTTCGCAATTGGGTAACATAGCCAAACATCTCGGAAAGTGGAACCTTTGCTTTGATAACCTGGGCATTGGCCTTCATTTCCATAGATTCCATATGACCACGGCGGCGGTTCAAATCACCTACCACATCACCTGTATATTCCTCTGGCGATACAATTTCAACCTTCATGATGGGCTCAAGCAATATTGGGTTAGCTTTCCCGCAGGCTTCTCTGAATGCATATTTTGCGCAAAGCTCAAAAGCCATCTGGTCTGAGTCAACATTATGATAGCTTCCATCGTAGAGGCGTACTTTAAGGTCATCTACAGGAAACCCTGACAACACTCCTGCTGCCATCGCTGCCTGAAATCCTTTCTGCACCGGTGGTATAAATTCTCTTGGAATAGCTCCTCCAAAAATATCATTTACAAATACCAGCCCCTTCTCCCCTTCGCCAACAGGGCCAACCTCTACGTAAATATCTGCGAACTTACCCCGGCCCCCGGTTTGCTTCTTGAAGAGCTCGCGGTGCTGAATCGTTTTCGTAATTGTCTCTTTATAGGCCACCTGTGGGGCTCCCTGATTGCATTCCACCTTGAACTCACGCTTCAGGCGATCCACAATGATCTCAAGATGCAGCTCTCCCATCCCGCTGATGATAGTCTGGCCCGTTTCATCGTCAACCTTTACCTTGAAGGTAGGATCTTCTTCCGCCAGCTTCGCCAATGCGTTGCCGAGCTTATCAACGTCGGCCTGAGTTTTAGCTTCTACAGCAATGGAGATAACGGGTTCAGGAAACTTGATACTTTCTAATGTTATCGGATGCTTCTCATCACACAATGTGTCGCCTGTCCTGATTTCTTTGAAACCAACTGCCGCACCAATATCACCAGCTTCTATGCTTTCAATCGGTAGTTGCTTATTAGCATGCATCTGAAAAATTCGTGAGATGCGTTCTTTCTTTCCAGTGCGGGTGTTTAGAACATAAGAACCCGCATTGAGTGTTCCTGCATAAACGCGGAAAAAGGCCAGCCTTCCAACGAAAGGATCGGTCATGATTTTAAAGGCAAGGGCGGTAAAGGGCTCTTTTGCATCCGGGTTCCGAGAGATTTCCTCCTCTGTGTCAGGGTTAATTCCTTTCACCGCCTCAATATCCATCGGAGATGGCAGGTAGGTTATAACAGCATCGAGCATTGCCTGCACTCCCTTATTTTTAAAAGAAGATCCGCAGAGCATTGGGATGATGGCAATATCTATCGTTGCCTTCCTAATGGCTTCCATCACCTCTTCTACTGTTATTGAATCGCTGTCATCAAGGTATTTCTCTAATATGCGATCATCATAAGTTGCCACGGCTTCTATCATGATTGTCCGGTATTCTGCTACCAGCTCTTTCATGTCTTCAGGAATAGGAATTTCCTTATAGCTCATGCCTTGAGTAGAGTCGTCCCATATGATGGCCTTGTTCAGCACAAGGTCTACTACCCCTTTAAACGAATCTTCAGAACCAATCGGAAGCTGCAGAGGCACCGGGTTGGCACCCAATTTTTCTTTCACCTGCTTCACAACATCTAAAAAATCTGCACCGCTGCGGTCCATCTTGTTTACAAAGCCAATACGTGGCACTTTGTAACGGTTTGCCTGTCGCCACACGGTCTCCGACTGAGGTTCAACACCGGATACGGCACAGAACAATGCTACCACCCCATCCAAAACGCGAAGGGAGCGTTCTACTTCCACGGTAAAATCCACGTGGCCGGGAGTGTCTATTATGTTCACCTTATATTCCTTATCATTATATTTCCAGAAGCAGCGGGTAGCGGCGGAGGTTATCGTAATGCCGCGCTCTTTCTCCTGTACCATCCAATCCATTGTAGCTGCTCCATCGTGCACCTCTCCAATCTTATGAGAGACACCGGTATAATAGAGAATGCGTTCGGTAGTAGTGGTTTTGCCAGCATCAATATGCGCAGCTATCCCTATGTTTCGGGTCAACTTTAAATCCTGAGCCATATAAAATTGTAACTGAGATGAATTAAATTCTGAAGTGAGCAAAGGCCTTATTCGCCTCCGCCATCTTGTGGGTGTCCTCTTTCTTTTTAAAGGCGGCACCTTCACCTTTTGCCGCAGCGATTGATTCAGCGGCAAGCTTATCAGCCATTGATCTTCCGCTCCTTGCAGCCGAATAATTAATAAGCCATTTCATAGCAAGAGCAAGCTTCCTGTTAGGGCGCACTTCCGCAGGAATCTGAAAGGTAGCTCCACCAATACGGCGGCTGCGAACTTCTACAGCAGGCATAAGGTTTTCAACGGCCTTTTTCCAGATAGGAAAACCCTCCTCTTTGGTGGTGTCAGATATCTTATCAATAGTATCGTAGAAGATTTGAAAGGCTGTTGTCTTCTTCCCTTGCTTCAACAAAGTATTTACGAAACGGGTTACCATCTCATCATTGAACTTCGGGTCGGGTAGTATGGGGCGTTTTTTTGCTCTTGACTTTCTCATAGTATGAAATCAAAACGAATGTTAGAATTATTTCTTAGCAGCGGCAGCTCCGGCTTTTGGCCTCTTTGTACCATATTTAGAACGGCTCTGCTTACGGTCATTTACACCTGCAGTATCCAATGCTCCACGGACGATGTGGTATCGAACGCCGGGAAGATCCTTAACACGTCCTCCACGAATCAATACTATGGAGTGCTCCTGCAGGTTATGGCCTTCACCAGGGATATAAGATATCACCTCTATCCCATTGGTAAGACGAACCTTTGCTACTTTTCGAAGGGCAGAATTCGGCTTTTTAGGGGTAGTAGTATAAACACGGGTGCATACGCCACGCTTTTGCGGACAACTATTCAGCGCTCTTGATTTACTTTTTGAGCGGATGATCGTTCTTCCTTTACGAACTAATTGTTGAATGGTAGGCATTCGGCTGAGCTAAGAAATTTTAGGGTGCAAAAGTAGCACGAATTTGCGGTATAACCAAGGTAGGTGGAAAGAAATTCCATTTGATGTAGATTTGGATGATTGCAGATTGGAATATGAGTTACCTTCGACAAGCTCAGGGCTCCGCGTTTCTTGAAGTAAGCTCGGATATTGTGCCCTTCGACAAGCTCAGGGCTCATTTTTCATGGAAGTCAGCACTGCCACATGGCTCCCTCCAACAATTCAGGGGCCTGCCTTTTTCAGTGAGTGAGTACATTCCGTAATTGTCATACTTTTAACGTAATTTAAACCCTTAATAACCCTGTGATTCTCAAAATATCTACTCTTCTTGCTGCTTTGTTTTATTGCTCCACCCCATGCAATGCATCCAACATATTCAAACCAGAAATCGTAGCAAATGATCAGGCTATTCCGAGCGATACGATAAAAAATTCTTCCGGTAAACCCCTCCTCCCCAAGCCCAATGTACTGGTGATCTATCTCGATGATTGCAGGTATGACGTCTTTGGCGCCAATGGCGGTCCACAGTTCTTTAACTCACCGGCAATAAACAGCATCGCGAACGAGGGCGCCAATTTCCGCTGGTGCTTTCCTGCACTTTCACTATGCGGACCCTCACGTGCCTCCATCGTAAGCGGGTTGTATCCACATCATCATGGCGTGTATAACAACGAGATTTTCGATACATTTCCCCACACTACGCTCGCTGAGATCATGCATGACAATGGATACTTTACAGGATACATAGGGAAATATGGCTTCGAGAAATTCCCCGTTCCTGGCTATGATTACTATTGTCAGTCATCAAGTGATGACTATATAGACGCAGGTTATCAATAC
>JACCZV010000252.1 GCA_013695775.1 Chitinophagales bacterium
GTATTGAATAACGCGAAGTACCCCACAACTCCTCCGGCGGATTTACAACCCTATGCGAAGTAGATTTCAAACGATCATTTGTAAGCCGCTGCAGCATGTCGCCAACATTTACAACAATTTGCCCGGGCAATGCAGTTACCGGCATCCATTCTCCATTCATTGTGCGAACCTCAAGCCCTTCGGTAGATGCACCAACAAGCAATGTAATCAAATTTATATCCTCATGTTGCTCTGCTCTTAGGGCTGATTTCGGATCATCCGTAATGGGCGGATAATGAATGGCTCGCAGTATGCTGTTGCCGTTGTGTATTTTCTTCTCAAAATAATTTTCAGGAAGCTCGAGATATAAGGCGATGGCCCGCAGCAGGTGAGCCCCTGCAATTTCAAAGCTTCGGTAAGCATTGATCGCTACCTCATTGAATCCGGGGAGCTCGGCGACCCATACATTGGCGGGATACTCCTTCCTGATCGGATCCTCATCGGTCACCATTTGTCCAAATTGAAAAAACTCCTTTAAGTCAGCAAGGTTGCTGCCCTTGGCATGCTCACGACCAAAAGAAGTGTACCCCCGCTGTCCGGCAAGGTCCGCTACTTCATACTTCAATTTAATATCATCCGGTAAGGAAAAAAATGCCTTCACCTCACGGTACAGCTCATCAATCAGCTTATCGCTTATTCCGTGGTTCTTCACGGTAACGAAACCGACCTCATGGAATGCGCCCCCTATCTCGTTGACAACTTTTCTCTTTCTATCCGATGTACCGGTTAAAAACTCGGATAAATCTATCACGGGAACGTGATCCATAATTCATGTTTTGTTTTGTGAACCTAAAATTAAGAGAAGAATTCATGAAATGCGGCGAAAATTATGCATCTCGGTGAGTAGTGGCTTTCCATAATTGAAATATGTAGTTGTGGCTAACGGCCCGGTTTATATTTCGAGCTACTAAGTATTTTTTGTGAATCGCTGTCTGCCATTAGCTCCTGTAAGCTTACATCTGCATTTTTCTCCATGTACCGGCTTACTATTCTCCACCCAACCCAGCTTCCGATATTACCGGGGGCCTCGGGCGGCATTCCTGATGTGGAGGGACCCTCATTTATATATTTCCCATACTCAAGCGGATCAATGCTGTAAAGTAGTTTATGTTCTATGAAGAATTTCCAAATCTCCGGCTCATTGTCTGCACACCATATTAAATCTTTTGAAGCGAAACCACTAATAACGCTGTCAGGTGTGAGGGGCAATAGTTTTTTTTTGAAATAAAGAATTTTACCTTTATATATCATAACATCTAATAGCCTCTTTGATGACGAATTCGGGTCCAGGTTATTTGTTGCAACCACCTCAATGCAGTTAGAGGTCATATAATTGGGCTTGAACCGGCTCAGCATATATTGAGGAATTGGTTCAGCTTCATATTGATAAAATGCAGAAGACGGTCCGAAATATTTATCAAGACTAACACATAATAAATCATCACCTATCGTGAAGGCTGATGGTCCATTTATGAGAGTGTTTACCTTAGGCAAGGCAGCATCAGGAAAATAATATTTATAACGTCGAAATGCCTGATGCAGCTGATTTGTGAAATCTGACAGGTCAGCAAATCGCAGCATTGCAGAATCATATAGCGCCTGTGAATAAGGTGAATTAACATAATTCCAGATGCTGTCTTTCATTGCATCTGATGAATCTTGCAAAAAATTCCATCCCCCGATCTCACCGAAATAAAAAGGGAATAATACCGGATATTTTTTTTTAAGCGAGTCAATTTCTGTTTTATAATTCTCTGGTGATAAAGCGAAAAGATCTTTCTCAAATCGCTTGAACTTCAGATCAACATCAATATCTGAAACATCAATGCTCTCCTTATTTAAACAAGAAACTAAAAAACATAAGCCAAGCAGCAAACCGCAACATGACCGTATACTATGGAAATATTTCACATTAAAATTAATTTGTATACATATTATGGAACGGAGATCTCAATTTCCAATAAAAATTGGTTTTCGCTTCTCCAGAAACGCCTTCACCCCCTCTTTGTTATCAGTAGATGAAGCTGCAATTTCCTGGTAGTAGGCTTCGTATTCAAGCATTGTCTCCAGGTCGGAATAGTAAGATTTATTTAGCATTTTCTTCATAAGTCCAATTGCATGTGTAGGAGCACCTGCATAGTAGTTTGTTAGACTATTTACAGCATCAGTCAACTGTTCCATCGGCACCACCTTATTAATAATGCCAAGCTCATATCCCTCTTTTGCAGAAATTTTCCTACCGGTGGTTGCCAGTTCAAAAGCACGCGCAGAACCTACAAGGCGGGGAAGGAAAAAAGAAGATCCCGAGTCAAGCACCAGTCCGATGTTAATGAATATTTCGGTCATAGCGGCCTCTTCCGCAGCTATTATAAGATCACATGCAAGAGCTAGTGAACAACCTGCTCCGGCAGCAATGCCATTCAGCCTGCAGATGATAGGCTTTGCCATCTTACGCATTGCCAGAATGATAGGGTTGTACCCTTTGCGCAGCGATTCAGCAATACTTCTATCAGGATTTGCCAACACCTCTTTCAGGTCCTGCCCGGAACAGAAAGCTTTTCCGGCCCCTGTTATAATCACTACCCGAACTTCTTTATCTCGGGCAGCTTGTTTTAAAGCATCCTGAAGCTCCGATCTCAGGCTATCATTCATCGCATTATAAACATCAGGGCGGTTGAGAGTTATGGATGCCTTGCTATCTGCAACTTCAAATATTAGCGTTTCATACATGAGTCAATATTATAAATAATAGGTACTTAGTGGAATAAAATCAGACCATTTTCTTCAAACCCAATATAGAAAAATCACTCTCCTCCTTCCTGATAGTATTTGTCAATCGTCCGAGCCCCGTAATTTCCATTTCTACTATATCTCCTTCTTGAAGCCATTGTTCTGTATAGTTAGCGTCATTCAATTTTGCGGTTCCATTCAATTCAAGAAAGCAACCTGTGCCAACTGTTCCGCTTCCTATTACATCTCCCGGCAGCAAATCCACACCGTAAGAGGCGCGCTCGATAATCTCTGCAAATGACCAATTCATATCAGACATGTTTCCCTGTGAAAAGAGATTTCCATTCACCCAGCATTTCATCTCAAGATTATAGTTGTTACCTGTGTGTCCTTCCTTGGCGGAAACCTTGTAAGATTCCATCTCATCTGGTGTCACCAGCCAGGGGCCAATGGCGGTTGCGAAATCCTTTCCCTTTGCCGGTCCGAGGTTCAGCTTCATCTCTTCCATCTGAAGCGTTCGGGCACTCAGGTCATTCATGATCATGAATCCCCCTATGTAACTGTCAGCTTCCGCAGCAGGGATGTTTCTTCCTTTGCGGTTTATAACTATTGCCACTTCCAGTTCATAGTCCAGCTTCTCAAAATGGTCGGGCATGCATATCACATCACCCGGACCTTGTATTGAGTTATGATTTGTGAAATAAAAGACGGGGTATTGATCGAATTCCGTAATCATCTCAACATTCCTATTTCTTCTCGCAGCTTCTACATGCTGACGAAAAGCGTAGCCATCGCGGCATGATGAAGGCTGCGCTACAGGTGCAAGAATCTTAGCTTCTTTCAATGGCTTAGGACGTGCCTGCTTCACCTTTCCCTCTTTAATCAATTGATTGTATTCGAGGGCAGTCTCTATCACATCATCCCAGGCGTAGAGAAACAATTGCATATTTCCCGGCAAACGCCAATCAAGGTCTTGCAAGTCATAATAATGATCTTCATGCACCAATGCAAGATGATCCTGTTCATCGGTGGAGTTGTAATAGCTGATGAGCTTCATAAAAAGATAAACGTGAATAATGCGGTAAATATAGAAGCAAGTTATTCATGAACAGGATGTTTATGTCTGAAATCAAATTAATAAAACGATCAAAAACTTTTCATCACCGGCATCGTATGCTTAAATATTCCACCAGCAATTCTCTCTTATGAAAAATCTTCTACTCCCACCCTCATTTTGCTCCTCATTATCTTCCGGTTCGAAAGGATTTTCGCCGGACCTACCGTCATAGATTACCACATCCATGTAGATCAATTCGGATACAGGTGTGATGCCGTGAAGATTGCCGTAATAAGTAATCCCCACACCGGCTATAATTCTGATGATCCCTTTCTTCCGGGTACGGGAACAAATAAATATGAAGTGCGGCGATGGAGTGATGATGTAGCTGTTTTCACAGGAACTCTAAAACCTTGGAATGCAGGAGCTACACACTCTCAATCGGGCGACAAGGTCTGGTGGTTTACATTCTCTACAGTAAGTACCCCTGGCGAATATTACATCTTTGACAAAACAAATGGTGTTGGCTCATGCAAGTTTCAAATAGGCGATAATGTATATGACGAAGTGATGAAAGCCGGATTGAAGACCTTTTATTACCAGCGGTGCGGATCAAACAAAGCTTCTCCCTTTGCAGATAATGGCTGGACAGATGCAGCTTGCCATATCGGAACACAGCAGGATACTGATTGCAGGTTGGTGACAAATCCGAGTGCCTCTACTTCACGCGATCTGCATGGAGGATGGCATGATGCGGGTGATTATAATAAATATGTAAATTTCACATGGACTACTTTAACATCGCTCCTGTTGGCCTATGAAGCAAACCCCTCTGTCTGGAAAGATGATATAGGATTACCGGAATCGGGCAATGGCATTCCGGATCTGTTGGACGAACTGCGTTATGAATTGCACTGGCTGCTAAGAATGCAGCAGGGTGATGGCGCTTTACTCAGCGTAGTAGGCACTCAAAATTTCGCATCAGCTTCGCCCCCTTCCGCCGATGCAGCCTTTCGATGGTATGGGCCTGCCACCACTTCGGCAGCTCTAACCGGCGCGTCGGTATTTGCATTGGCTGCCATTCAATTTTATTCATTGAACAATGTAGCAACAACAGCGTTTGCAGATACCCTGAAAGTGGCTGCAACCAATGCATACAAAACAATACTTTGTTCAAAAATCATACAACTGATTCTGATCATTCATCCTACTACACAACCCTTCACACAATCCGTGGTGCATCTTTCAAAATCCAAGGCTAAAATTCGGGCAAAGCCTTAAAATTTTAAAATATAGCGTGAAGCTATCATTCAAAACCTTTCAGAATTTTTCGATCACCCCCCCATCCAAGCTAGGCAAAACCATACTTTACAGGATCAACAGGATCAAGCTGCTTCAGCTTAGAAGTTAATTCGAGGGCAGTTTTCCAGTTTGTCTGCTTGTTTGTGATCAATCCAAGCTTGCGTGCAACGCGGTCAACGTGAACATCGCATGGACAGATCAACTGTGAAGGTTTGATTTTTTTCCAGATGCCGAAGTCAACACCGCAATCATCTTTTCTCACCATCCAGCGCAAAAACATATTTAATCTTTTGCAGGTAGAATTTCTTTCCGGAGTAGCGACATGTTTCTTTGTTCGTTTCGGAGCATCTTCAAGCGAAAAGAATAAGTTGTGAAA
>JACCZV010000269.1 GCA_013695775.1 Chitinophagales bacterium
ATATCTCCCTGTAAATGTCTTGAAGCATTCCATACGAAACTTTCACCGGTATTAATGGTTATGGTTTTGGCCCCATCGTAATTGCAGATATAATTTCTATCAACGTAGGAAGGTAAGGAGTTGGTCAAATATTCGTGAATGATACCCAATTGGCAAGGTGTCCATGCGCTTTGGTTATCATTATATCCCATAAAATTATTCGATCCACTGCCCCAATTATCACAAGATGAGGGCCCTCCGCAAGAAGAGTTTGTGTAACCAGGGTTATTACATTCATTTACCGGGTCAATGTCATTACATATATTAAAAGAATAAAAGGAATGACAATTACCCAAAAGATGACCTATTTCATGATTAAGCAATCTCCCAAAATTCCAAAACCCGCAACCTCCATTCACATGAGAATACCAAGGATCAGTTATTTTTGTTTCATCACCAGTTCCTACTCCTTCTGCAAATCCTCCGCAAGAGCCTCCTAGGGTTGCACATAGCCACACATCAATAACCTGATCACCATTTACGGAATATGAATCTTTCCATCCAGACAGAGTACCATTATAAAAATAATCTCCATCTGGAACTTGGTGAAAATAAATTCCATTATCCCCTTGAACATTAGATTCATTTATTGAAATACCCCACAAGACGAAACGATATTGCGTAGGCTTAACTGGAGTATTATTTCCTGGAGGTAAAAACATTTGTTGATTTTCTTCAAGTCGATCATTAGCTGCCCCAATTAATAGTTCAGCATAATCATAGCCCGTAGGGTAAGAGTTTCCATTTCCGTCACTGGTTTCGGCAAAATTGCCAGAGCCATCTTGTTTTTGGAAGAAATGTATGTTAACCAAAAGATAAACTATAGGGCGAAAGTCAGGATGCTCATCATCCGGCGTATAATTAGAAGTCGTGTTACAGACCGCAGAAATAAGTTGTTCAACAGGAGTCGCATTGGTTTCACACCAGATTTGCGCTGATACTTTAAGTTGATATAGAAAACAAGCGACAATAATTAGGCATAAATGGAAGATATTTTTCATAACGTTGGTACTTTCTTGAAAATTTTTGGTCAACATTCATTTCTTATGAAGGTTAAGTATTTAAATCTTCACAAACTTTTTTACAATTGCAATAGAGTTAAAGCGAAAAATTATTAAATACAATCCGCCAGGAAAAGCTGATAAATCTATATCCAGCTGAGAGAATGATTCAGGGGAATATTTGTTTAGTATAATTTTTCCAGAATAGTCAATAATCAAATAATTATCCAACTCAGAATTGCTGAAAACTTTTAATTTATTCGTCAGTAAAGTCGCTTCGAACAGAATATTCGGATCGGCTGAAAGGTTTGCTTCTCCAACATATATATAGTCACAACTATCTTTAAAAAAGGGTGCTTTGTATACACCCAAATTTTCATCTTCATAACATCGCAAAGGGCCAGAAGAAGGATCGGCTAATCCAGGTTGAGGTATAATTAGATATTCTGCTCCAATATTTTGGATTATCCTTCCCCCATATGCAACATATTGCCCATTTACTGAAATATGGTCATACGTCCCGCAGTCAATATAAGGAACAACCAAACCATTAATGATCGTATCTCCTTTTGCTAATACTTTTAAAAAAAAGGAATCTTCGGCTCCTGGAACCGAATTATAATCAACACTAAAGGAATCGTTAACTTCCGTAGAAAAATCTGCCAGCACTTTCCATTCACTCATTTGATCGTTAAAAAAATAAAGCCTAGTACTATCAGTATAAAAATAATCATCAATATAAAGCATTGTGCCTCCTTGAATTCTCTTACAAGGGATCCCATTTATTGTGTCTAGTTCCGTTGGCTCCAAAGTAAAGTAGGATATATCTCCTGTAAAGATGTTTGCTACCTGTGTGTAATACCACTTAGCTCCAACCGGCGCAAACTCAGGCAACTGAGCAGAAGAGTTTTTAAAAACTAAACAAAGGCAAATGCAGAGCAAAAGGAAGAGGAAGTGCGGTTTCATGAAAGTAAATATACTTATTTTATTTACTCACCATTAAATATTATTATAAAATATTTTACTTCTCTGTTGCGCCAGTAAGCAGGCTGGTGGCAAGGTTCTCAAAGTCGCAGCCTAAGAAGCGAATACCGCTCACATTCCAGAGTGTTACCATATCATCACAGTCAGAGCATGCCGAGTTTGGAATACGAAGCTGTTAGGCGAAGAGCTGGAACCAGATTTGAATTATTGCCAAACATAAGGATGAAGCGGGTAAGACAGCTTCTTAAATCCGTCTGCAATAATTGTATTTAAGATTTCTCAAGGAATGATTTGTAACCGAGCTGCTCTATTTCATTTGCTTTGTTTTCAACCATTTCTTTTAGCTTCCTTTTATAATTAATAAGCTGTTCAGTGATATTGTTGTCAGCCAAAAGGGCAAGTATCTGAAGTGCAAGCAATGCTGCATTGTGTGCTCCATTGATAGCAACAGTAGCCACCGGTACTCCCTGCGGCATCTGCACTATTGAATACAATGAATCAATGCCACTCATAGCTTTAGATTGTATTGGTACTCCGATAACCGGCAGGTGTGTGCAGGCTGCAACCATACCCGGCAGATGTGCAGCGCCACCTGCTCCGGCAATAATCACTTTTGTTCCGTTATTTGCGGCTGCTTTCGCAAATTCTATCATTCTCTCAGG
>JACCZV010000305.1 GCA_013695775.1 Chitinophagales bacterium
TAAAAGCGATCATGTAATTAAGTGGGGAAGGCGTAATTATAAACAGCGCTTCAAATGCAATGAATGCGGATTCTCCAAACGGGTTCGTGAAGATGTTCATCTTTTTGTCCGCATATATGACAATATGCACCCTTCAGCTCTGTCTGGCAGTTTAAACAAAGTTTAATCGCAGGTGTCTGTTATTGAGTGTTGTTACTTATCAGTACATCCTGCATAAGACGATCAACTGCCGGATCAGCGTAGGTGCCATATGCATTGATCACTGTTCCAAGTAGACCATCATTTGTTTCTACCAAATATATTATAGCACTCTCATCTGGGTCCGATGCACCTTCGAATCGGTGAAACTGCCGAACAACTATTTGGTTTGGGGAATAGACCTTTCCATTTTCAACGCATCGTAATTGCTTTCCATCAAAATTGAAATGGTTTACGAATCCCCTGTTCTCCGCATTCTCCAGCGCCTCAAGCAGAGAACTGTATTGGTTTTGAAGGCCGGAGACTGACATGGGTGCAGTTTAATAGTAGACAAAAATAATAACGTCTAATAAAAAACGAGAGCAAATAATGCAATCCTGGAAGCACAGAATTAGTCTGATGCCATTCTAATTTTAAACTGGGGTTATATTAGCATGAATAAGCCGTTCCGAGCTACATTAATATATCTGAGTAGAGAGCATTGAAACAATTGTCGGTTTCAATCATACGATGCAATCATCATTATTGATGTTGCAATCAAGGTTTCTTCCGATTCTTTCCTACAATAGTGAAAACCCGGGAGACATTAAATCCAAAATGAATGTCGCCATTTAGCCAATCGCCTGAAGTCTCGGTTACGAATCCTTTTTCAATCATAGAGGTTGAGTTGGTGAAGTGCAATTGAAACACGTGGCCACCTGTTTCTATGTCGAATCCAAGGGATAAAGAATTGTTTATTTCAGGATCCGATTTGTTCAACTGATAATAATATTCCCCATTTATTGCAATTCTTTTGGAAAGCTTCTGTCTTGCGGCGATACCTAAAGCAAAAACATCATTAGGTTCTTCAGAGATAGCTACCAGGTTTCGATGAACTACGGTAGGCATTATCTGAATGGTGAATGCATCAGAAAATTTTCTTCCTACAATCAGTTGATTTGAAAAATAAAGTCTTGATGAAAAATAGTTGGGTATATCGGGGTCGGAAGGTTTGATGGTTTTCAGGGCGATGGTAGAAACCAGTGCAGCAGCTATGGGCATGTTGCGTTCCCCAGTGCTTTGCCGAAAGAATTTATATTTTATGAATCCATCGTAGGTTTTTTCGAAGCTGCTGCGGCCTATGCCTACCATCAATTGTTTTGTAATTCCATAGTCGAGGCCGATTCTTATGCTTGCGTTATCCAGTCCAAAAAGCTCATATCCTCCGCTGTTCAGGAATCCAAAGCGATGAGATATCTTTACATCCATCACTCCACCACCGACATTTTCGAAGGAATGGCCGTTTATGACTCGGGTTGTTTTAAATGCAGCAGAGGCATAATTTATAACTGGTTCTTCAAAGCCTTCAATCAATGCAGAGAGGTCATCCTGTGCAAAAAGAGAAATAGGATTAAATGTATATACTGCAATTACAATTATAAAAAATTTAGTGAGTGCGCTCATATTTTATTTAGGCAGTGCATCACTCCATTTTAACTGTGGCGATGACACTGCCCGATAGTTGTTTATTCTTAAAATTAATTTGTGTAAGCGGAATAGTTTGCCTCAACGGTCACCTTCAATTCCTTCTCAATTTTTTCTTTTACAACAGACGGTATGGCAATATTAAAATCTTCCGGCTTTACCAGGAATTCAGAGCGCCCTCCAATATTTCCACCGCTGACTTTGATGGTTCCGGTAGTTGATATTTCTTTGGAAACCCCATGCATGGTCAGCGTACCGGTTATTTCTATAGGATAGTTTCCGTCAGTCGTCATTTTAACAGAGGAAATATTTGTAACCTGTCCTTTGAACGTAGCCTTAGGAAATTTTTCAGATTCCATATAATTTTCATTGAAATGCTCCTGCATCAATGATTTTTGAAATTCAAAAGCCTTTATCAACACTGCAAATTCCAATGCTCCGGATTCAACATCCAGAACGGAGACAGCAGATGTATTCTTCGCTTCTATATCTTCAATAGGAGTATGGGAATAAAAGGAGACATCACAATTTTTGTCGTAATACTTGCTTTGTCCGTTTACATTGCCTTGCATCAAAAAAAATAATGATAAGGCTGAGACGAAAAATAATTTGTTTTGCATAGATTATAATTTTAATTATGAAATGAAATGCTCTTTTGATTTAGCCTTGTTCAACACTGCAATTAACAAGTATCACATCCATCAGCTTGCCGGAACAAACGCCCTTTACTTTTACCTGGTCACCTTTTTGAATCTTCGGGGTCACATCTTTTCCTGAAGAGTTCAGTTTGCAGTTCACCCCGAATAATTCATCCCCTTCCAGAATGAGGCTCATTTGTCCGTTCTCATCAGCCCCATAGTCTTTTACTTTTCCTGACAGTTCTACGATCTTCCCTAAATACTGCTTATTAGCAGAGTCCTCGTTTTGAACAAACTTGCCATATAAGGCAGCACTTGACAAAGCAAAATCAGGCTTGGTTCCATTCAGACTGCTTACAGGTTGATTTATAAAATATACTGCCAGAACAGCCAGGCTTATGCCTAACAGGAGGGTGGTTAAAATCATCAATCTTTTCATAGTAATGTATTTATTTAATTATTTAAAGCCCCGTCATTGATCCAGTTATTTATCAGTGCCAGGCTACAATCATCTAATTGTGATGCATCTTTTGGCATGGGTGAAAAACCGGATTGATGATTTACAGCTCCTGCCAGCCTCCCGTCCTCTACCAGAACAATTATCTCGTCATAGCCTTCCACTGTTACGCCACCTAAATTTGCGCCGGTGCTATGGCATATATAGCAACTCTGCTGCAAAATCGGTACTATATCGGCTGCGTAAGAAACATTAAGAGTATCACAACTACTGCCTGTAGATGGATACAATTCTTCTTCAACATCGTAGTAACATCCGTGAAGAAACAATGAGGTCATCGTTATACCAAAAATTAAGAGTGTTCGATTAAAGGTGCTTATCAATTGTTTTATCAGGGATTGATTAATTCTTGCGCTTATTTCTTCAATGCCATGAAGCAAAAAAACTGCTGATTTGCACATTTTACAACAATTACACGTTCAATACGGCATTGTAGTATTTGAATGGTAGAATGTGAGGTTTGATTTATTTTTACAATGTTCTGAAGTTGAGCATAACAGAATTTGTTGAAACAATGCAGAAGGCCAATATCTTTGAATCTAATTTATAATTAAACGATAATTTGAAGGAAAATGCATTTTATCCTGCTGTTTCACATTCTCCGCTGCATTAATTTCATAGCTCTACCTTCATTGCAGCCGACAGTATATTCGTGTGACAACGGTCACGCAAGGTTTATCTCATATGCACCCCTGGAGACTATTGAAGCAAAATCGAATGAATTAAAGGGGGCCCTGGATCCCGTTAATCGTACATTTCTCTTTACGCTGAACGTAAACTCTTTCCGGGGTTTTAACAGCGGATTACAGCAAGAGCATTTTAATGAAAATTATCTTGAAGCCGCCAAATACCCAAAGGCTACATTTAAGGGAAAGTTTATCGAAGACATCGATTTTACTCAGGATGGAGTTTATGAAGTGCGGGCCAAAGGCATACTTTCTCTTCACGGCGTGGAGCAGGAGCGTATTTTAAAAGGAACACTGGATATAGGAGGAGAGGACATTAAGATCAAATCACAGTTTACCATTCTGTTAGAGGACCACAATATTAAAATTCCACGTGTCGTCTATCAGAAGATAGCCCCGGAAATTACAGTTACTATAGAGGCTATGCTTAAACCAATGAAAGAATAATAATATTCACTCATGTTTTTCTAATAAATTTTGCTGTTGAAGCAAAATTTATAATATTTACGCCCCCCCCAATTAATTAAGAACAGTTTCAGGTACCTCCTCGGTACTTGAAAACCTGTAATTTTTAAATCCAGCTCTATGATAAAAATTCTGGTAGTTGAAGACGAAATTGCCGCTGCAAGACGGCTTAGTAAAATGATTACCGAAGCTGTAGGTGATGCAGAGATAATGGATGTAATGGACAGTGTTCAATCAACCATAAAATGGTTGAGCGAGCATTCACAGCCCGATCTCATGTTTATGGATGTGCATCTGGCTGATGGCAATTGTTTCGAAATATTCAGGAAGGTTGAGATTAACTGCCCTGTAATTTTCATCACAGCATATGATACTTATGCCATTCGTGCCTTTGAAGTAAATGCCATAGCCTATCTGATGAAGCCTGTAAAAGCTGTGGACCTTGAAAATGCCTTGCGTAAATACGAAAAATTGAAACCGGCTTCGTCAAGCTTCGATTATCAGAAGCTCCTTGAAACTATACATGCTGAAAATGATACCTACCAGAAGAGGTTGCTGTTGAAAATTGGTCAGACAATACGTGCTATTGAGCTTAGTGAGGTTGCCTACTTTTTCACCCATGATAAGATTGTTACCATTGTGACGCCTGAAAATCGAAAATATCCTGCCGATTATACGCTCGATCAATTGGAAAAAATGCTCGACCCTAAATTGTTTTTCAGAATCAACCGCCAATTTATTGTAAGCAGCAAGGCGATCCGTGAAATGTATGTGATATCAAAATCACGTGTAAAGATCAACCTCCATCCTCCTGCGGAAATGGAAACTGCTGTTAGTTCGGAACGGGTAGCAAACTTCAAGAAGTGGCTTACGGAGGAGTCGCGTTAAGAATATTGCCGTCTTCATCTCCCAATTACCCCTGTTGAGCAAGATTCATTTCTAAATCATACGCCTGCTTATCATCTTTGGATGCAAGATGAATGTATTTCACCTATGCCGCCGCATATCAGCAATCTTTGTAGACCCGCTGCCAAAGAGCCTCTTCATTTCCGTTTTGCTTCTTTTCTTGTTGGCCGGGTGCAAGCATGATCCTGTAATTGGCCCAGCCTTGCCAACAGATACTACGACGGCTGGCACAGGCGGCGGCACTACAGATACCACCGGAGGCACGACTGGCGGAACAGGAGCAAACACGGATCCCTGCGATCCGGACTCCATCTATTTTCAGACTGATGTGCTCCCAATCTTAATTTCTAACTGTGCAAAAAGTGGTTGTCATGATGCCGCTTCGCATAAGAAAGGTGTGATACTGGATTCTTACGAGAATGTGATGAGTACAGCCGAGATAGATCCTTTCGACCTCGATGGAGGCAAGCTCTATGAGCTTATTACCGAATCGGACCCTGATGACAGGATGCCTCCTCCGCCAAACAGTCCGCTATCTAATGAACAGGTTTCTATTATAGCAAAATGGATCATGCAGGGCGCCCTTAACATTACCTGCGATGCGAATGCAGGTGGTTGCGATACGATTAACGTTACCTATTCAGGAACCGTTGCCCCTATTATGCAAACCTATTGCATAGGCTGTCATGGTGGTACTGCGCCATCCGGCGGAATAA
>JACCZV010000336.1 GCA_013695775.1 Chitinophagales bacterium
CGGTAAAACTTATAAACCGGCGAATGGAAACAGAAGCCTCGGGCGGAGTTGATCTTGATACCGTACGTGACATAGCTTCTTCAGGAGTGGATTACATTTCAGTTGGAGCCTTGACCCATTCATATAAAAGTCTGGACCTAAGTTTAAAGGCAGTTGTTGCTTAAAAAATTTTAAAAAACAGGTGATTCCTTAACATTGCAGCACAAAACACTAATCTACTTCTAAGCTTTTCTCCTTCCTCATATGATCAATTTTCAATTTCTAATATCCAGTCTTGAAAACGGAATTTTTAACATCACCATCAATCGTCCTGATAAGCTGAATGCACTTAACCGTACTGTGATAGACGAGCTTGATGCTGCTTTCGATCTGGTGTACGACGATGATAAAATCAGGGGTGTAATTATCACAGGGGCCGGACCCAAAGCTTTCGTTGCGGGTGCTGATATTACAGAGTTCATTTCGTTTACACCCGAACAGGCGCGTGAAATGTCGTTGAATGGTCATCGTGTTTTTAATAAGATTGAAGCAGCGCCAAAGCCGGTAATTGCTGCAATAAATGGTTTTGCTCTTGGCGGTGGCTGTGAGCTCGCAATGTGTTGTCACATGCGGGTTGCAAGTGAAAATGCTTCGTTTGGCCAGCCGGAGATAAACCTGGGTCTCATTCCGGGATATGGGGGCACCCAACGGCTGCTACGCTATATAGGCAGAGCCAAAGGAATTGAATTGCTGCTCACGGCGGATTTTATGAACGCGACGGATGCATTGCAATTAGGATTGGTTAATTATGTCACTTCCCGTGAAGAGCTGATACCAAAATGTCAATCCATCCTCAATAAAATAATATCTAAATCCTCTCTGGTTATTGATCAGATTATAGCATGTGCAAACTCTTACTACAACAAGCAGGAGGATGGATTCGAGCTCGAGATTGATGAATTTGCCAAATGTATTGCTACAGAAGATTTCAAGGAGGGCACTGCGGCATTTTTAGAAAAGCGAACTGCAAATTTTTCAGGTAAATAAAATAGCAGACTTTCAACGTCTTTGCGATTTACCCGTTGAGAATGATGAACAGTAAATATGCCTTCCTACTGTTATGAAAAAACGATGCTGTTAGGAGTTCACTGCTCTGTGGCTGGTGGTCTTGAAAATGCCTTTGAGGAGGCAAGGCTAAAAGGGATAAATACATTTCAGATATTCAGCCGCAATCAGCGGCAATGGAAGGCTAAGCCTGTTTCTGATGAGGAGAGGAGAAGATTTTCTGCCGCCTTTAAAAAATCTAATATAAAGGTCGCGTTTTCACATTGCTCTTACCTTTTAAATCTTGCTTCGGCAAATGATGCCCTACAGCAATTGTCGGTTCATTCACTTACAGAAGAGGTGGAGCGATGCAGCCTCCTTGGACTCTCTTTTTGCGTCCTCCATCCGGGGGCAGCGGGCGAGCAACCAAAAGAACAAGCCATCAGGCGTATTATATCAGGATTAAGGCAGGTTATTAAAAACACTCGTAAAAGCAAAGTGGTGATTGCCTTAGAAAATACCGCTGGTCAAGGCACAAGCGTAGGAGGGACATTTGAAAATTTAAGATATATCTATGAGGAAGTTGAAAGCAAACGCATTGGATTTTGCCTGGATACCTGCCATGCTTTTGTAGCAGGGTATGACATCCGCACTGAAAAAGGAGTTGAGAAAACATTAAATTCCTTTGATAAGATTTGTGGGCTGAAACATCTGAAAGCCTTTCATATCAACGACAGCAAAGGAGATCTTGGCAGCCGGCTCGATCGTCATGAAAATATTGGTAAAGGAAAGCTGGGATTGATACCATTCAAGTATATTATGAACCATTTCCCTCATATCCCTAAAGTGCTGGAAACGCCGAAAGAAGAGGATGGTGATGAGATTAATCTGAAAGTGCTACGGAACTTAATAGATTAAAATTAAAAGATTGGCATAAGGTAAACGCTTTATAAATGCAACTCGCACATCATCATATCTAATTTGAAATCCAAGAGGATTTCTTTCAATTATTGCAAAGGCAGCGTCTAAATTCAGTTCTAAATTCCTTACTCAATCCGGGTCGCTGTTCTTCATACCTTGTCATTGCATCCATTAAATCGAGTTCGGCATATTCAGAAATACGAAGGCTGTAACTCATTGATGGGAATAAATTCTCTTCCGAATTCCTTCCCAACTGGATAAAGAAACCTCTCCTTTGCGAATTGCCTCTATACGCCTTATTGTTTCAGCTATATGATGTTTAGGAATCGTGATTTCATTTGGATTGATGCTATCCCACACTTTCTATCAAAAGAATTTTTTCAGCAGCACTTAATTTCAATATTTCGTCAATGGAGATCATGAGCTTCTTTTGTTACATCCATGAAGGTGATATAATGTAAAGCTATTGATTTACTGAATCGCTTTTTATAAAGATTTATTCTTACTTCAGCCAATCACTCTCGTACAAGCTCAAGACTGAGCTATAGCGTTTCAATTTTTACCAAGCTTCTTTTTAAGAAATTCCCCCGTATAAGATTCTTCAATCTTTATCAGTCCTTCCGGAGTTCCCTGATATAATAGATAGCCACCCTGAGCTCCTCCAACAGGTCCGAGGTCGATTACATGATCAGCACATTTGATTACCTCCACGTTGTGCTCTATGATGATCACTGAATGACCATTTTCTATCAGCATGTCGAAGGATCGGAGAAGTTTATTTATATCATGAAAATGTAGTCCGGTAGTGGGTTCATCAAAGATGAAGAGTACTGGTTTTTGAGAGTTGCCTTTTCCAAGGAAAGAAGCAAGCTTTACCCGCTGTGCCTCACCGCCGCTTAAGGTGCTTGATGACTGTCCGAGCTTCACATAGCCAAGCCCCACATCAACCAGAGGCTGCAATCGCTGGGCAACTTCATTTTCATCCCAAAAGAATTCAACTGCCTCGTCAACACTCATATCCAGCACATCCGCAATATTTTTGTCTTTATAGAATACCTCTAAAACCTCCTCCTTAAATCTTTTGCCTCCGCATACTTCGCAAAGTAGATGCACGTCGGCTAAGAATTGCATCTCAACAATGATCTCACCATCGCCTTTGCATGTCTCACAACGGCCACCCTCTACGTTAAATGAAAAATGCTTTGGTTTAAAGCCCTTCACCTTAGCTGCCCGTTGATCGGTAAAAAGGTCGCGAATGGCATCATAAGCTTTGATATAAGTTACAGGATTTGAGCGAGACGATTTACCAAGCGGGTTCTGGTCTACCATCTCAACTTGTGAAATCATTTTGTAATCTCCTTTCAGCTCCTTAAATAAGCCTGCCTTTTCACTATATCCCCCAATAGCTTTTTGGAGCGCGGGATATAGAATCTTTTTTACCAGTGTAGTTTTTCCTGAGCCACTCACCCCTGTTACAACCGTAATTGCATTCAAAGGAAATTTCACACTTATATTCTTAAGATTGTGTTCGGAGGCTTCTGTGAGCTCTATGCAACTGATCCACTTTCGGCGTTGTGAGGGAATGGGGATAACCATTTCACCGGTCAGATATTTTCCTGTTAAGCTTTCTTTATCATTAAAGATATTTTCAAAACTCCCATTAAATATAATCTCACCGCCGTGAATACCTGCCAAAGGTCCCATATCCACAATGTGATCACTGTGGCGCATGATCTCTTCCTCGTGCTCCACTACAATAACTGTATTTCCTGCATCGCGAAGCTTATGCAACACCCTTACCAGTTGAGCAGTATCTTTGGGATGAAGCCCTACACTTGGCTCATCAAGGATATACATTGAGCTTGTAAGGTTGCTGCCCAATGTTCTGGTAAGATGAATGCGTTGTGTTTCTCCTCCGGATAGGGTTGATGATAGCCGGTTTAGAGAAAGGTAGCCGAGCCCCACATCCATCATTACCTGAAGGCGGTTATTTATCTCAAGCAGGATCCGTTTTGAAATCTCCTGTTGTTTTGGAGTGAGAGAAAGATGGCTGAAGAAATTATTTACCTCCGAAATTGGCAGCAGCACCAGCTCGCTTATCGACCTTCCACCCACCTGCACATAAGATGCATCTTTTCGCAAGCGGGTGCCTTTGCAATCGGGACATGTGGTTTTTCCGCGATAGCGTGAAAGCATTACGCGATACTGAATCTTATACGTTTGTGATTCGAGAAATTTAAAAAAGTCGTTGAGGCCATGAAAATATTGATTTCCGTTCCAAAGTAATTCGCGCTGTTTATCCGTAAGATCTTTGAAAGGACGATGTATTGGAAAATCAGATTTTCGTGAATAGCGAATCAATTCCTCATTCCATTCTTTCATCTTTTCACCCTTCCAGCACGCTACAGCATTTTCATAGATAGAAAGGTTCTTATCAGGAATTACAAGGTCCTCATCAATGCCGATCACAGAACCAAATCCCCCGCAGGTTTTACATGCACCAAATGGATTATTGAAACTAAAAAACTGAGGGGTAGGCTCTTCAAAGATCATCCCATCCATTTCAAAGCGATTAGAAAAATGCCGTTCACCATCATGCTCAGTAAAAATGGTACAGTACCCTTCACTCTCGAAGAAGGCCGTCTGCACCGAATCAGCCAGTCGTGTCTTGTTATCAGTATCCTTAGAATTCCATGAGATTCTATCAATGACTATTTTGATCGTTTCAGTGATTTTTGATTCATCACCATGCTTCTGTCTTATCAGGAAATCTTCTATTTTTTCAATTTTATCATCTATGCTGATGCGGGAAAATCCTTTTTGCAGTAAAATATTCAACTCTTCATTTAGGCTTCGATGATGAATCTTTTTGAAAGGGATCATTACGAAAATCGTATTGCCCTCCTGAAGCGTGTTTACATAATTTACCACATCGCTCACATCATCCTTTTTTACCATTTGTCCTGATACAGGGGATATTGTTTTGCCTATACGGGCATAAAGTACTCGCAGGTAATCATAAATCTCCGTCAGGGATCCGACGGTGGAACGGGAAGTTCGGGCACCAACCCTCTGTTCAATTGCTATAGCCGGGCAAATTCCCTTAATATAATCTACATCAGGTTTGTTCATCCGCATCAGAAATTGACGGGCATAGGCTGACAGCGATTCAACATATCGGCGCTGTCCTTCAGCATATAAAGTATCAATTGTAAGGGAAGATTTACCTGAGCCAGATACCCCTGTAATCACTATGAGCTTGTTCCTGGGAATTTCAACATCAATGTTTTTAAGGTTGTGGGTACGGGCTCCCTTTATAAAAATATTTTTTTTTGATGGCGTAATATTTGTTTTTTCGGAATTTAATGTAGAAATTTGGTTCAGCATTTATATCAACAGCCTTTAATTTTAACCTATATTACTTATTGCAACAGTTTTTACACTACTAAAAACACCGTTTGATCTTATAAGTTGCAACGCTACATTTTTGATTTATCATTGAGAAGAGATTAATTGAGCCGTCCTTCGACCTGTAGGCTTATTTAGTAATTTGATTTGAATATTTCAAATGTATAACTGGATCCTGCTTTAATACCAACATTTATAATGCAAACCACCCCGACTAATACTATTTATAATGACTATTGGTTCACTAAACCAATGCTGCTGATCTGATATCTACACGTTTTACTTTCACTATTAAAAGAGGAATTCCTCACTTTTAAACGGTAGATATATGCAAACTCAAATTCTCAACGATGAAGCCCTGGTGCTTCAATATATGAATGGTAATGAACAGTCGCTGGAAATATTAATCCGGCGGCACAAAAGTAAAATTTTCACCTCCATATTCATGTTTCTGCGCGATCAATACTTAGCTGAAGATCTGTTTCAGGAAACATTTATTAAGGTAGTCCGAAAACTTCGTGCAGGACAATATCAGGAGGAGGGCAAATTTCTTCCGTGGGTAATGCGGATCTCTCATAACCTGTGTATCGACTTTTATAGAAAAACCAGGCGGACGCCGCAGATTGTAACTCCCGAAGGGTTTGATATCTTCAACGTATTGCAGTTTTCGGATGGAAATCCGGAGAATATGGTGATTCGGAAGCAATCTCATGAACGGGTACGCGCTATGGTCGATGAGCTTCCCGTGGAACAAAAAGAAGTGGTGATACTTCGTCATTACGCCGACTTAAGCTTTAAAGAAATTGCAGAGATCACCAACGTAAGCATCAACACAGCTCTTGGACGAATGAGATATGCATTGATCAATCTGCGTAAAATGCAAATGGAAAAGCAGATCGCTTTATAATATAGATTGTAGAGGAAGCGGTGATGCTCTCTCAAATACGATTTATTCTGATTAGCATATAGCTTCTAAAATAATTTTTACATGGATTATACAATTTAGGTTTTGTTGGTCGTTAAAGAGGAGTTCTTACAAACAGAACAAATCTGAAAGGCCTATGACACACAATTTTACACCCAACGATCTCTTACGCTTCCTTTATAGGGAAACCACACATGAAGAGGATCTTAGAATCAAATTATGGATCTCGCAAGATTTGAATGCTTATGATTTATTTATGCAAATGATCCACTCTGCTAAATCCTTAAATTTTGTTCCCTTGCAACCCAGTGAAACATCGGTAAGCATCATCCTGGATTACAGCCGGCAGACATCACAGGCTGAATCTCACGTTTGAACCAACGCTTAAGAGAAAATTTTCCTCTGCGATATCATTAGTGGAGAATGAAAATTTTGTAGGAAGATTTTGCTCTTCGGGATGAAGTAACAAGTGTTGTATATTTGGGTATGACCCGAAAGCAGCGCTATGAAGGCATCATTGATCATTTCAGCAAGCACCAGCCCGATGCCGCCACTGAATTAGAATATGCCTCTCCATATCAGCTTCTGGTTGCTGTTATTCTTTCTGCACAATGCACAGATAAGCGCGTAAACCTAACCACACCTGCCTTTTTCAAAAGATTTCCAGATCCGAAAACCTTATCAGAAGCTACTGCGGATGAGGTTTACGAATTAATCAGAAGTATCAGTTTTCCAAATAATAAAACCAAACACCTGATAGGGATGAGCAGGATGTTGGTCTATGAATTCAATGGTGAAGTACCTTCATCAGTGGAGGAATTGCAGCGGTTGCCAGGAGTGGGAAGAAAGACAGCGAATGTGATTGCCTCATGCATCTTCAATCAACCGCGAATGGCAGTTGATACCCATGTGTTCCGGGTGTCTGCAAGGCTGGGATTAACAAGGAGGGCCCAAAACCCTTATCAGACAGAGATTCAACTGATCAAACATATTCCCGAGGACAAGATTTCTCTTGCACATCACTGGTTGATTTTGCATGGCAGATATGTCTGTGTAGCAAGAAGGCCGAAATGCGAAATTTGTAAGATCCGCGAGTTTTGTGCATATTATGAGTCAATTTTTAAAGCACCCCTTGGACAGACGGTAATACATAAAGATCGACCCTTGGCAGGGTGACGCATTCTCTCTCTCTATCTTAAGGTCCGTAGATATCAATCTGCAAAGCAAGTTCCCGTAGGGACGACACTATGGTAGCCTAAAAATTATAAAGTTCAAACCCCAAAAGGGTAACAGTATTCATATAGCAGATATCTCTGGCTATTTATATTTAATTTACCTGGGATAGTCTTACCGTTAATTAGAAATCTTTCGCCCCTCTGGGGTTCTGGGAATTTTTGTTTCTTTCTACCATACTTTCGCTCCTAACGGAGCTAAGCAAATCGAGGGGAGGATAATTTAATCGTGAAAGGATAATAATGGAATAACATTTTCATATAAGAAGATCTTTTTGTGGTCTTTCGTACCACATCTTTAATCAATGCAAAGCAAGTCCCCTGGAGAAGACAGTATGGTAGAATGGTAGCAGGATACCTCAAGTTCAAACTCATAAGGTGACAGTATTCTCCATTGGAGCTAAGCCATCGTTGAAGGGATTAATAATAATATAACTTTGATTTCGAATAAGGAGATCTTTTTGTGGTCTTTCGTACCGCATCATTAATCACTGCTAAGCAAGTCCCGTAGGGACGACAGTATGGTAGAATGGTAGAATGGTAGAATGTAATACAGCAAGTCCCACAGGTGCAACAATATGGTTGCTCTATGCTGGAAGACAATGATATTTATATTGTGGTGAGGGCCAGAATTGAACTGGCGACACACGGATTTTCAGTCCGTTGCTCTACCAACTGAGCTACCCCACCCCCTTTTTGTAAGGACTGCAAAACTAATCGTTTTGGTAAAAAGTAAAAACGGATCGTATGATATGAAATCAATCCTGAACTATCTTTCAAAAGGAATTTGCAGGAATTCTGATAATTCATCACCAATGAAAATCAATTGATCCTCATTTCCAGAATCAGCTAATTTCACTACGTTGCCATCATCTTTATACAATGTCAGAACTTGTTTTCCACCACTTCTGTTTAACAAAACCCTGTCTATTGATGTTAATGGATATGTATAAATCTTTTGAAGGTATCCGAGATGCTTAAAGATGAAGTAGCAATTTGATTCTTGCTTGTCAAAGACTACCAGGCCGTTTGCCGATAATATCCAAATGCCGGAGAACAGAATCAATGTAGAAAGCGCTAATGGAAAAACAGCAAGTCCTGCATCTAAGAACCCGCGTAAAAGCATGGAGGCAACAAACGTGATGACACCAACAGAAAAAACGGGATTCCAAACTTTTTTAGGGACACTTTTAATGATGAGATGGTCTTCGGTTCTTTCACTCAACTTTAATACACTCACATAATTTAATCGTCTTAATAAATGCTTCAAGTTACTATTTATGATTTCAAAAGTCCGTGTAAAATTTTAATCCGCGTAATTTGAACATTTTTAACCGCGCAGGGCATAATGATTTCAGATCGTCAATTGTTTTTGCGCCACCTCGCACAAACATCGGATCATCCGATGATGCTGGAAATTGAACGGGCAGCGGGAATTTATCTTTTTGACATTCAGGGAAATAAATACATTGACCTTATCTCCGGAATCAATGTCAGCAACGTAGGCCACCTGCACCAGAAAGTTGTTTTGGCGATTGAAGAGCAGTTGAAGCATTATATGCACCTGATGGTATATGGGGAATTTATTCAATCACCCCAGGTGTCGTACGCAAGGCTATTGACGGAGCATCTCCCGGAAAAATTGAGTTCAGTTTACTTCACCAATTCCGGCACTGAGGCAACTGAAGGCGCTATGAAGCTCGCAAAAAGGGTTACCGGTCGCACAGAATTTATTTCTTTTTTCAAATCATACCATGGTCACACTCAAGGAGCATTGAGCGTTATGGGAGATGAATATTGGAAGCAGGCTTATAGACCATTGCTCCCCGATACCAGATTATTGCCATTCAATGACTTTAAGGCAATTGAACTTATAACAGAAGATACAGCAGCAGTAATCATTGAGCCGATACAGGCTGAGGCAGGTGTGATACTTCCACAAGCCGGGTATTTGAGCAAAATCAGAGGGCGATGTGATGACATGGGGGTATTGTTGATTTTTGATGAGATTCAGACTGGCATGGGCCGAACGGGTACTCTCTTTTTTTTCGAGCAGCAGGGGGTCGTTCCTGATATTTTATTGCTCGCAAAGTCGTTTGGAGGCGGGCTGCCTTTGGGTGCTTTTATTTCATCACATCAAAATATGACTGCGCTCACCCACGATCCGGTGCTTGGACATCTAACTACCTTTGGCGGTAATGCTTTATGTTGCGCTTCTGGCAAGGCTGCGATGGAAGTTTTGTTGAAATATGATCTAATGGCAGAAATAAAAGGTAAGCAAGAGATCTTCAATCACTGGCTAAAACATAAAAGAATAAAGCAATTTAGAGTCGCTGGCTTGCTTATGGCATTGGAGTTCTATGATGAGAGGTTCAATAAAGAGGTGATTAAAAAATGTATTGAAAACGGACTTATTGTAGATTGGTTTTTGTTCGCACCAGAATGCATGAGAATAGCTCCGCCATTAACGATCACGCAAGAGGAAATAAACATCGCGTGTAAGATTTTGCTTAGATCAATAGAAACGGTTTCAAACCAGGGATGAACTGCAACAGTGGTAACTATGAAAAAAAGTTGCGCTTCACGATATTTGTATAAAATGCATTTTGTTTCATATGTTCTTATCAGTTGTGTGGTACTTATAATCGCCTCTTGCCAAAAAGAAAAACATGAATTCGTTTTTACACAGTTGAATTCAGGAACCATCAACGACCTGAACAGCCTTTGGTTTACAGATGACATGACAGGGTATACATGCGGCGGCGATCGCTACTATCAGGGAAATATTCTTAAAACAACTGATGCGGGAGCTACCTGGTTCGACCAGGGAGCAGCGATTGATAAAGCATTGTACAGTCTTTTTTTTGTAAATAATGATACTGCGTTTATGGGGGGTTATGACGGAAAAATTTTTAGGACGTATAATGCCGGCGATTCGTGGGCCTTATATCAGAACTATGTATATCAGCCTGTACGTGGAATTTTTATGGTGAATGACAACTTAGGTTTTTGCTGTGGAGGCAATGGGTTTAAAACCGGTTTTATATTACATACCTATGATGGAGGAAATCAATGGCAGACAGATACTTTTAGCATGGAATGGCGCAGCATCTTTTTTGTAGATAATAATCACGGCTTCGTGGCAGGATATGGATCTATCTTCGAAACAACGAATGGAGGACTTACCTGGCAACCTACCCCCGCTTCGGGTGATTTCTTTCAGTCCCTGTATTTCTCAAGTCCTCAGACTGGCTTCGCGGTAGGTTATGAGGGCACCATTTTAAAGACCATCGACGGTGGAAAAACATGGGAGAAAAAGAGGAATGGGAATGATTTGCTTCAAGGCACAAAACATTTTAAGCAGATCATCTTTCGAGATCAGACCACAGGATATATTGTGGGGGAGAAAGGGTGTATGTTAAAAACGGAGAACTCCGGTGAAAGTTGGAATGAGGTCATAAATGCTCCGGATGTAAATCTGAATGCAATATTTTTGGTTGAAGATGGTGGATATATTTGTGGGGAAGGAGGTAAAATTTACAGATTCCTGGAATAGAAGTTTGCGATTATAACACTTTCATCTTACACATGCTTACCATTGATCCTAAGGAAATTTCTGTACCGAAGCTTCATGCTTTCATGCTTGCATCGATTGCCCCTCGCCCCATTGCATTTGCAAGCACAGTAGATATAGAGGGCATTCCAAATCTTTCTCCATTCAGCTTCTTCAATGCCTTCGGCAGCAATCCTCCAACACTTATTTTTTCTCCTGCCCGTCGTGTTCGTGACAACACCACTAAACATACGCTTCAAAATATTGAACAAGTACCCGAAGTGGTAATTAATACCGTGAACTTTGAGATGGTTCAGCAGGCCTCGTTGTCGAGCGTGGAATTCCCGAAAGGTACCAATGAATTCTTAAAGTCGGGCTTTAATCCGGAGCCATCAATAAGAGTAAAACCCTTTCGTGTTAAGGAATCAACAGTGCAGTTTGAATGCAGGGTGGTAGAGGTAAAATCAATGGGTAACGAGGGTGGAGCAGCCAACCTCATCATTTGTGAAATTATGTTGATGCACATCAGTGAGCTCATACTAACAGAACAGGGGCGCATTGATCAACACAAGATTGACCTTGTAGCCAGGCTTGGTGATGATTATTATGTAAGAGCTTCCGGTGCCGCCTTATTCGAAGTGCCAAAACCTAATATTAAGCCTGCCATTGGCATTGATCTGCTGCCTGAATCCATTAGGCTTAGCAAAGTCCTGACAGGCAATAATCTTGGCCAGCTTGGCAATTCTCAACACATACCCACAAAAGAAGAATTGAATAGTGTGGCTATCGGCGCTGCCATAACCGAATTGTCTGAACGTTTTCATAATGACGATGAATCTTTCAATTATCACACACACATTTTAGCCAAAGAGTTTTTAGATGAGGGAAATGTGATGGCCGCCTGGAAGGTTCTCCTTTTGGAAGATGATGCAAACGCAAAATGAAACCTGCTATTTTTGACCAATATCTATCAGATGACAAATTTGAGTGAACATGAGGTTCAGAGAAGGCAAGCTTTACAAGAATTAATTTCACTTGGTATAGAGCCGTATCCTGCGGAAACATTTGAGGTTAACAATTTATCAAAAAATATATTGACCAACTATTCTGATAGCGTTCAGGATGAACGCTGGAAGCATATCTCCATAGCAGGACGTCTGATGAGCAAAAGAATTATGGGAAGTGCCTCTTTTGCTGTGCTTCAAGATTCAGAAGGGAAAATACAATTATATATCAGCCGGGATGAGCTGTGCCCTGGTGACGACAAATCATTATATAATGCGGTATTTAAAAAATTGTTAGACCTGGGGGATTTTATTGGCGTGACAGGTTATGTTTTTATTACGAAGTCAGGTGAAATCTCTATACATGTAAGAACAATGAAACTGCTTAGTAAAGCGCTGAAACCTCTTCCCTTTGTAAAAGAAAAAGAGGGTCAGATATATGATGAGGTTACCGATCCCGAGTTGCGTTATAGACAAAGATATGTAGACCTTAATATCGATAGAAAATCGAAAGAAACCTTTATCATCAGATCGAAGCTCCAGCAAACGATGCGAATTTTTTTGTTGGAAAAAGGATATCTCGAAGTAGAGACGCCGGTATTGCAACCCATATATGGCGGTGCTGCGGCCAGGCCTTTTAAGACACATCATAATTCACTTGACATGACTCTTTATCTTCGAATTGCTGATGAGTTGTACTTAAAGCGGTTGATTGTAGGAGGATTTGATGGTGTATTTGAATTTGCAAAAGATTTTCGCAATGAGGGAATGGATAGAACACATAATCCTGAATTTACAATGATGGAATTATATGTGGCATATAAAGATTATGTATGGATGATGGATTTTGTTGAAGAGATGCTGGAACGTATTGCTATAGACTTGAATGGCAGCACTAAAGTGAAAATTGCTGATAACGAAATAGATTTCAGGAGGCCATGGCTACGCCTAACAATGTATGAAGCCATTCATCATTTCACACAAATTGATATCAGCCAGATGGATGAACCAGCGCTTAGACAAACAGCAGAAAAGCTTCATGTGCCTTTAGATGCTTCTATGGGAAAGAGCAAGATCATAGATGAGATTTTTGGGGAAAAATGTGAGCCATTTCTTATACAGCCTACTTTCATCACAGATTATCCGGTGGAGATGTCCCCGCTGGCGAAAAAGCACCGGAGTAAGCCGGGACTCGTAGAAAGGTTTGAGGCTATCTGCAACGGAAAGGAGATATGTAATGCCTTCTCTGAATTGAATGATCCCCTAGACCAGCGGAAAAGATTTGAGGAACAATTACAATTAGGTAAGAGAGGAGATGAGGAAGCGATGATGGTTGATGAAGATTTTCTAAGAGCACTTGAATATGGAATGCCGCCTACCGCAGGTTTGGGAATAGGTATTGATCGGCTGGCAATGATCATGTCAGACTCGCCTTCAATTCAGGATGTCATTCTCTTTCCCCAAATGCGCCCGGAGAGAAATTGATTGTCATCTATCACACAGATTCTTATAAAATGATTATTGCGAAAGTAGCAACGGGAAACTCTCTGAAGGTGCTCGCTCTTTTATGCACGCTAATGAATTTACCCGCCTTATCTTCTGCTCAGATTATTGAGGTTCCATATGATTCTGATAGCACCTTTTACCGAGTTGATCTTGCTTTGAAAAATGCCGACAGGTGTTTTTATCTTTTTTTGGAGGCGGACACTATACAAGATCTGCCACCAGATTTTAAATCGCTAAAAAATCTGAGGGGCATCACTTTTAGGTATTGCCTGAAAGCGAACTGGGCAAACATCTTTAAACGGCTGGCCGATATTTCAAACTTAAAATATCTTGAGATCAGCATTTGTGATCTGAGAATATTACCCGAGGATATTGGCCAGATGAACCAGATAACGTCACTAAATTTAAAGTCAAATTTACTTGAGAACCTTCCACAAAATGTTAAGAATTGCTCTCAGTTGGAATATTTGAATTTATCGTTTAATAGATATTCCGACTTGGCATCACTGACTGATCAGCTAAATTCAATTCCTCATCTCAGGTCCGTTGATCTCTCCAATGCATGGATATCGGAATTGCCAGTGAATTTTTCCTCATTAATAAATCTTACATCGCTCAACCTCTCAGACAATCACCTTCGGTCCTTGCCTGAGGATTTCCAGAATCTGCAGTCACTCGAAGTTCTGGATCTGAGCAACAATAGGCTGCTTGATTATTCTGTTGAAATGACAAAAGTGTCTCTCTTAAAAGGTCTTAAAGAATTGAGACTGGCTTCTAATGAGCTTGCTAAGCTTTCTGAATCTGTGGGCGATCTTACGTTACTCGAAGTACTGGACTTAAGTGGCAACATATTAGATGCGCTTCCATCTTCTATCGGGAATCTTGCAGCTCTGCAGGATTTAAACCTTGGATCTGATGCAGCAAGACAAAGAAGGAACAGGATTCGGAATTTTCCAGCCACCTTTGAAAATTTGATAAACCTGGAGCGGTTGAATATTAGCGGTGATTCGATAATAAAAGTTCCGGTAGCAATCTCAAAATTCACCAAGCTTAAAGAATTGAACCTGAGCTGGTGTACCATTTTCGAAATCTCACCGTCACTTCGGGCATTGGAAAACCTGGAGATATTGAACCTCGATCATAATCATATAAGTAAAATTCCTGAGTGGATTGGGGAGCTCAAAGCATTGCGTGAGTTGCATATTGATGCAGATTATTTTTCATATCCATTGGATAAGATCAATCTGCTTCCAGCTTCCCTCGGCCTATTAAAAAATTTAGAGGTGCTAAGTCTAAACGATCAGGTGATAAGGGTACTTCCCTCCTCTATTAGCAATTGTACTAAACTTAGGGTGCTTAACCTGCGCAACAATCTGCTATCATCCTTACCTGATGAATTTATATTAATGAGCTCGCTGGAGAATCTTGATTTAAAAGCAAATGAATTAGAAAATCTTCCCTCCGGATTTTCTCAATTAGCATCGCTGAAGCATCTAAACCTTAGCTTCAATCCACCTCTGAATCTTCCTGCCGCAGCTCAGCAAATTCAACATATGAAACAACTTCAGGTATTGGATATAAGTTTTAATCAGCTCACACCTCAGATATATTATGGATTGAAGGAAGTTCTTCCGGATACGAAAATAATTGCCAAAGGAATTAACAATCTGAATCCGCTTGGCAATTAAGCAGAAATCTTAATCCTCATGCTCCATCAGTTCAAGAATTATTCTATCTGCCACCAGCTTACCCTGGTTTGTTAGAGATATTTTTTTATCTGAATAATGTAAAGCTCCGGTATCTTCAAATTGCCTTGCTTTCGACCTCACATGATTGGCATAAGTGTGACTAAATTTATCTCTGATTTTCTCTATATCTGTTCCCCACATGGTACGTAGAGAGGTTATAATATATTCATTCAATTGCTGAGTAAACGATAGGCTTTCATCTTTAAAAGGAAGATTTCCATCTTCTAAGGCGAGGAGATATTTGTAATTATTGGAAATGTTCCATTGCCGGGTTTGTCCGTTATAAGAGTGTGCGGAAGGCCCCAATCCAAGATATTTCTGGCCGGTCCAATAGGCGGTGTTATGTCTTGAATGATAATTTTCTTTGCAGAAATTTGAAATTTCGTAATGAATCCATCCCTTTTCGGCAGTAGCTTTCATAAGCATTTCAAATTGCGTAGCCGCCAGTTCTTCATTTAACATTGGAGCATTACCTTTTTTTATAAATGCTGCAAGAGGTGTGTTAGGTTCCATTGTTAAGCTGTAACAAGAGAGGTGCTGAATGTTAAGTTCGAAAGCCTGGTTCAGATTTTCCTTCCATTCATTGTTTGTTGAATCTGGCAGTCCGTAAATCAGGTCAATTGAGATATTTTTAAACCCCAGATCCTGCGATAATTTAACAGCGCTTGCAGCTTGCTCCGCGGTATGTACTCTATTCATCCATCGCAGGTCTTTATCATAGAAAGATTGAATACCGATGCTAAGCCGGTTTATTCCACAGCTTTGAAGTTCTATTATCTTCTCTGCTGTTAAATCATCAGGATTCGCTTCCAGAGTGATCTCAGCTCCGGATTCAATAATGAACCGTTGATGGAGCCCATTAAAAATCTGTTCGAGCTCATCCTTAGCTAACAATGAAGGAGTTCCTCCGCCTAAATAAATGGATTGAATTGGTTCGCCTGAGAGATAATTTTTCTGCAGTTCCATTTCTTTTACAATGGCCGTTGTTAGTCTTTCCTTTACCTCATGATTAACCGAAAAATGGAAATCGCAGTAGTGGCATGCTTGCTTGCAAAATGGAATATGTATATAAATACCGGCCACTGTTAGTCTCCAAGGGCATTTTTGAATTCCCTTGCTGTTCTGAACATATTGATCTTAATCAATCTTTAAATTGTTGCTTTACGCATGGAATATTAGACTGAAACAAGTCAGTTATAATTTTACCTTTTAAATTCAGTTATAACGGAATGCGTTATCTGATAATTTTTTTCCTGCTTTTTTATTGTGTATCCACTGCTGCGCAGGAAAAATACTATCTGAATATTAACGCTGCTGATAAAGATAGCGGTTTTTTAACTAAGGGCTTTTCATATGAGAAAGAATTCGCCGACACAACAACTAGAACTGCAGAGCTCAAAAAATTATTAACTAAGCTATATGAAAAGGGATATCTCGAAACAGCATATTATTTCGCTGGTGGAGATAGTTCAACAGTGAGCTACAGTCTTTTCACAGGTATACAATGGCAGTGGGCAAAACTCTATAATGGAAATATCGATGCAGTCATTCTTGATCGTATTGGTTTTCGGGAGAAATTATATAGTGGAAAGCCATTTAGTATATCACAGGTAATTGCACTGCTTAATGAAATTTTGGGTTACTGCGAAAACAATGGTTATCCGTTTGCATCGGTCTATCTCGACAGTTTTAAAATTGATCATAATAATTTAAGCGCACGTATATTTCTTTTAAAAAATAAGCTAATAACCATTGACAGTATAAAAGTACAGGGTAATGTAAATATTTCTTACAGATATTTAGCCAACTATCTTGGTTTTCGCCTACCATCTGTTTATCAGGAGGATCTGGTGAAAAAGATTGCGGTAAGACTTAAAGAGCTTCCTTTCTTGACAGAAGAAAAACCCGCTCAGATTCTTTTTCAGGACCGCTACGCTTATCTTCTTTTATACTTAAAGAAAAAGAACGCAAGTAATTTTGACTTCGTATTGGGAGTATTACCTAACAGCAACACTACAGGCAAGCTTCTTATTACCGGGGACGGCCGAATGAATCTCATCAATCCTTTTGGTAAAGGCGAATCCCTTGGTTTAAGATTCAATCAGTTACAAAGCCGCACCACTGAAATGCGGTTGCAGGCGAGCTATCCCTACATTTTTAACCTGCCATTTGGTATCGATGCCTCATTTGATTTATATAAAAATGACACTCTTTATCTTGAAGTGAAGGAGCAGGTGGGTATTCAATATCTTTTTACAGGTGTCAATTATCTTAAAATATATTTCAGGAATACTGGTAATTCGATCTTGTCGGTTGATACATTGTCAATCCTTCAGACCAAACAATTACCCTCTTACCTTGCCTTCAACACAAATTTTTATGGCGTGGAATATCAATTTGAGCGGCTCGATTACCGCATCAACCCACAACGTGGCGTGGCAATGATATTCAGTGGTGAAGCAGGGAATCGAAAAATAAAGAAAGATAATCGGATACTTCAATTAACAGATCCGTTTCAGCCTGAATTTAATTTCAGTTCATTATACGATTCTGTTGATCTTAAAGAAACACAATTCCGCTTAACAGGAAACATTGACAAATTCTGGCTCTTATCAGGCAGAAGCTCATTTAAAAGCTCATATCATGGCGGAGCAATCCTCAGTAATAACATCTTTGAAAATGAATTGTATCATATTGGCGGATTCCGCTTTTTAAGGGGCTTCGATGAGCAATCTATATTTGCATCGCAATATCATGTAGCAACTCTGGAATATCATTATCTGCTTAGTCTTAATTCCTTTGCTTATCTTTTTTTTGATGCCGGATATATTGAAAATTCTGCCTTGATATCCTACACCTCTGATACTCCTGTAGGTTTCGGCGCAGGACTCAATTTTGAAACCAAGGCAGGTGTCTTTGGCATAAGCTATGCGCTGGGCAGGCAAAAGGATAACCCCATTGAATTTCGTTCTGCAAAAATTCACTTTGGCTATGTCAATCATTTTTAATAATATGATTTCATGCCTCTGAAATTATTGTTAGCTGTTCTCTGTGTTATAGTTCCTCTACTATTCTGCCAGTTTTCCGCAGCTCAGAATTTAACGGCGGATTCTATAATAGTAAAGCAACCCTATGATTCAGAAATATTCACCCAAGGGTCTATCTTAAAACTTTCTCAACAAGATTCCTATACAGACACTATCCAGTATCTCGCCGCACGAAGCCAGATAGCAGAGAGAGAAGCTATATATAAACACTGGAAAAAGAACTTTCCTGCTCCCATGGTGCATTCCAGAGTTAATTTAGAAAGTGTACGAAACGATCAATTGCTCCGGCTTCATAAGCAGAACGACTGGAAATTCTATTTATCATTTTTTCTGCTCGCTGTGCTTGCTTTAATCCGATACAGCTATTCCAGGGAGTTTGATGAACTATCTTCCGTTTTTAAAAATTGGGGGCCTAGTCAGCAGATGTACCGAGAGTTGGGTACCGGGGCCTCATTCGGCACCGTACTTCTCAATCTTTTCTCAGCAGGTGTACTGTCGTTTTACGTATTTCTGTTGTTATACCGATACGATGCTATAGAGGTAACCCCAGCCTGGATTTTAATGCTGCTATCTGTTGCCGCAGTATCTGCATTTTTGCTGGCCCGATATGCCTCATTGAAGGTGACATCTTTACTATTACCATTTAAAAAAGAGATTGCTCTTTATAACTATTATGAGATTCAGATCAATCAAACGATGAGTGTCTGGTTGTTTCCTTTAACGTTGTTGATTGCGTTTGCTAAATCGCCTTTAGATGAATATGCACTTTATGCATCTTTCCTCGTGCTCCTGTGGTTCATACTTTGTCGGTATATAAAAGGGTTCAATATAGGCCTCAATTACTTTGGAAGGCACCTGTTCCACTTTTTATTGTATATTTGCGCCCTGGAAATTGCACCTGTAGTAATTATAATCCGGTTAATATTAAATCTGGCGCCGCTCAGTTTTTCTTATTAAAAAATCAGGAGACAAATGAAATTGATGGTTGAAAAAAATACCCGTGGGATAAATTTATCTCCAAATTCACCGCAATCACAATCCAAAACCTTCAACAGCAATTCGCACAAGATTAAAATAAAGGCGATTCTTATCACCCAACCCAAGCCTGAGACTGATAAAAACCCTTATTTCGATCTGGCTAGGAAACATAATGTGGTTGTAGAATTTAAGCCCTTTATTCATTTAGAGGGAATCACTGCAAAGGAATTTCGAAAGCAAAAAATTAATCCTATAGATTACAATGCTCTTATTTTTACGAGTCGAAGTGCGGTAGATCAGTATTTCAAGCTGTGTGATGAACTTAGGGTTAAGATGTCGCCCGATGCAAAATATTATTGCATGACGGAATCTATAGCTCTTTACCTTCAGAAGTACATTTTATTCAGAAAACGTAAAGTTTTTTTTGGTGATGGCACTTTTCAGGGGCTAACGGAAATAATAGAGAAGCATCGCGATGGTGAAAAATTTCTGATCCCTTGCTCAGATATTCATAAAGCCGACATTTCAGATTTTCTCCGAAAGAAAAAATATGAGTTTGCTGAAGGAATAATTTTTAAAACAGTTCCTGTAGAGCTTATCGAACAGGAGATACGAAAATATGATCTCATTGTATTTTTTACTCCATCGGGAGTAACCGCATTGAAGCAAAACTTCCCGGATTTCCAGCAAAAGGCCCTTAGGCTTGGTGCTTTCGGACCCCTCACCACACAAGCAGTTTTAAATGCAGGATTACAATTAAATATTCAGGCCCCTGCCCCGGCAGCGCCATCTATGACGATGGCGCTTGATAATTATCTGAGCGGGAATATCCATTAAAACCTGTAGATATTGTTTTCTTCTTAGTACAAGCCAATTTCGTTTCAGGTGAACTAATGCGATAATTTGGGTGTAGAAAGCCAGTCAACAAATTTATCTCTTTTGATCATTCGATTAAAATGTGGTTAATTTACAGGAGTTGAATCTATGAAAGCAGTTAAGGGCAGTCTTATAATTATTTCAATTTTTTTACTAGGGTCATCTTATACATCTGCTCAGCAAGATCCTCAGTTTAGTCAGCATTTCCTCAATCCGGTTGCATTCAATCCTTCCTATGCAGGAATGGACAATGCCTTAAGTGCCACAACTCAGTTCCGAAGTCAATATGTGGGCATAGAAGGCCACCCTGTTATACAAAATCTTACCGTTCATTCCCCCGTTCCACTTCTTCACGGGGGCCTCGGCATCAATCTGCTTAATGAACAAACGGGAGCACTGCGAAGTACTTTTTTAGCAATAGATTATTCTTATATTATTAAAACTAAACCTGGAAATTTTTCTATAGGCTTTGCTGGAGGACTTGCCCAGATTAATGTTGATGGATCCAAATTGCGTTCTCCCGATGGCAGTTATCAAAACGGCATCAATCACAATGACAATATTCTACCTATTATTCCTGTGAGCGGATTTGCCGCTGATTTCTCTGTGGGAACTTTTTTTACCGGCCGTAACTTAAGTGTGGGAATAGCAGCCAATCATGTGATTCCTCAGACTATCAAGCTAAGCAGTGAAGGAAGCAATCTTGAATTTAGTTTAGAACGACAATATTATCTACAGGCTGGTTACCTCGCTAGATTGACAAAAACTTTTAACCTTAGGCCATCAATAATGATGAAATCTAATGGTAGTGCGTTGCAGGCGGAGGGAGACTTGATCGTTATTTATAACGATATCATCTGGGCTGGTGCAGGTTACCGCGGGTATAATGATCAAACCATGGATGCAATTGTAGGGTTGGTGGGAGTAACAATCAGTGAAAATTTCAGACTTGGCTATTCGTATGATTATACTACCTCGGCCCTGAAAGGTGCAAGTAATGGCTCACATGAACTAGTATTAAATTACATAGTCAATCTGATGAAACCTGTTAGACCAGGAAAAGTAATTTATACTCCAAGATTCTAACAGAGTAAAGTTGGTTCAGAACTTGAAAGCTATAGGTAAAAACATTTTTATCCCCCTTCAAACAAGAAAAAATACCATTGACCGTTTAATGTTTATTTTATAATCTAATTTTACTACTTTTACCACTCTCAAAGATCTAAACCTAAATGTTCGGGTATGTTTAAAAACCATAGTTACCTGTTGCTGGGCTTTGTGGCTTTCTTGGCTAGTTGCAAGGGAGGTTATAACGGACAGTTGCTAGGTTCTCTTGATCGTCCAGGATGGAATGTCACAGTTCCGTATGGAATGGTTTATATAAAATCAGGCTATTTGCACATTGGCCAGAGTGATCAGGATATCAATAATGCCCTGACACAGCGGTCTAAAGCCATTTCTGTGCAAGGATTTTTTATGGATGAAACCGAGATCACAAACAATGAATACCGCCAGTTTGTAGAATGGGTGAGAGACTCTATCGCACATACGCTTATTGGTGAAGATTACATGGTGGAAAATGAAGAAACAGGCGAGGAAAAGGTAAACTGGGATGTGGACATTGATTGGGAAGACCCTGAGTTACAGGATGCTTTAAGTGAATTATACTTTCCCGAAGATCAACGCATACTTGGCAAAAAAGAAATTGACCCAAGGAAATTAAATTATGTATACTATTGGGTTGATTTCAAAGAAGCAGCGCGTGATGTTAACCGGCACAATCCTGATTTCGATCGTACCTCTGTTATAAAAGAGGAACTTGTAAATATTTATCCCGATACCTTGTCATGGGTCCACGATTTTGCTTATTCATACAATGAGCCAATGACGAGAAACTATTTCTGGCATCCCTCCTTCGACAATTATCCGGTAATCGGTGTTTCCTGGTCACAGGCGATGGCATTTAGCAAATGGAGGACTCGTTTATGGGATGATTACCTTTCTGTGCGTGGAGATGCTACCAATGATGAATTCCGCTTACCTACGGAAGCAGAGTGGGAATATGCCGCTCGAGGCGGTCGCCAGCTGGCTCCATATCCCTGGGGAGGCCCATACATGAGAAATAAGAAGGGATGTCTTCTTGCCAATTTTAAACCAGGACGTGGAAACTACCCCGATGATGGAGGTATGTATACCGTCAAGGCCGATGCATACTTTCCAAATGACTATGGATTGTATAATATGGCCGGCAACGTTTCTGAATGGACCTCAAGCGCTTTTTACGAGAATGGATACCAATTCGAACACGATATGAATCCTGACATACGTTATGACGTGGATGCGGGCGACCCTATAACGATGAAGAGAAAAGTAACACGTGGCGGATCCTGGAAAGACATTGCCTACATGTGTCAGGTAGGGACCCGTAACTACGAATATCAGGATACTGCTAAATGTTATATTGGTTTTCGCGATGTAATAACATTTCTGGGCAGATCTATTGACGATAGACCATAACGATCAACATCTTATTTTAATCAATAATTAAAACTCATTTCACACATGAATAGAATTGTTGCATTTTTTGAAACCGAAAGAGGAAAAAGATTGAAGAACCTGATTATTGGATTGGGTGCATCTGTAGTATTGCTCGGAGCATTATTCAAATTGCAGCATTGGGAATTTGCAAGTGAACTGCTTATTATTGGCATGTGCACCGAAGCGTTCATCTTCGCCCTACTTGGAATACTTCCTCCGCATAGAGATTATTACTGGGAAAAAATATATCCTGAATTAAACATGGCACCGGATGATGAGGAATTGAAAATGATAAAAGAAACATCTTCCCACGGATCTATTACAAATCAACTCGACCAGATGATGGCCGAAGCTAATATGGAACCTGAACTGATCAGACGTTTAGGAGATAACCTCAGGCGTTTGGGTGATAACATTTCTCATCTCCACGATCTAACTGATGCATCATTGGCTACCAATGAATATTCTAATCGCGCAAAGCAAGCTGCCGGGGCTCTGGCTGAAATGAAGGTTGCTTACACGAATGCTACTGAGGCAGCCAACTTGCTTGCGAATGCAGCAGGTGAAACTAAAAATTACCATGAACAGGTGCAGCTTGTATCTAAAAATCTTGCGCAGCTTAATGTGATTTACGAATTAGAGCTTCAGGATAGCAACAGCCACCTGAAAACCATGAATAAGTTTTATGGCTCTCTCACTCAGGCGATGGATAATCTTTCTGAATCAGTAGAGGATACCAAGCGATACCGCTCTGAAATGGCGGGGCTGGCAAAGAATCTGACGCAGCTTAACAATGTTTATGGCAACATGCTCTCTGCAATGACAATTGGAAGAACAAGCTAAAAGGTTGTAAAAGATAGAAACAAAATTTTTTTCGAAATAAATTAAAATCATTTAAAGAATGTCTATCCCAAAGGAACCGCGACAGATCATGATTAACCTCATGTATTTGGTTTTAACGGCTCTGCTTGCATTGAATGTATCTGCTGAAATATTGCATGCGTTTCATGTTGTAAATGCTGGCCTTACAGTTTCATCAGAGGCCATTAGCAGTAAAAACACTGAAACATTTGGTGCGTTTGATGAGCAATTTAAGAATGACCCAAAGCGTACCGGGCCGTTTCTGGAGAAAGCAAAGAGAGCAAAACAGCTTTCTGATGAAATGTATGCGTCGATAGAAGATTTGCAACGGGAGATGATTTCTCTATCGGGCGGTATTATTGATAATGAGACAGGAGAGAAAATTGATGTAAAGTCTATGGCGGTTTCTGATCTGATGAAGAAAGGAGAGCTGTTCGATGATAGAAACCTTGAGATATCTACTAACCTGATGATTAATAAAGGCAAAGGAGACGAGCTAAAGGCAAAGATCAACAAACTTCGCTCAGATTTGCTTGGTCTTGTTGATAATGCCCAGGATAAGAAAAATCTGGAATCGCAGCTTCCAATCATAGCTGAAGATCCAACGGAAAAAACTGATGGGGTGGTAAAAGGTTGGACAGTCACAAACTTTGAAATGGTGCCTACGATTGCGGCGCTTACTTTATTAAATAAATATCAGAATGATGTCCGTAATTCAGAAGACCGGATCGTACAGTATCTCTTTAAGCAGGTGAATGCAAAATCTGTTGTAGTTGATCGGATTCAGGCAAAAGTGATTGCACCAACAAGCTATGTTATGGCTGGTCAGGAATATAAAGCTGACATTTTTGTTGCTGCATACAGCTCTACCGTTGACCCTGAAGTTTACCTGGGGTCATTAAACCCGAACATTGCTAAAAAAGATGCTGATGGTAATTTTATTGAACTGACAGAAAATCCCGTTTCGGGTGGAAGAGTTATTCCCGTTGCTGGTGGCATGGGCCGTTATTCTACAGTAGCTGGGGGCGAAGGCATTCAAAAATATTCCGGTGCAGTAATGGTAAAAGGCCCGGATGGCAAACCCCGTTATTATCCATTCGAATCAGAATATCAGACAGCAAAAGGTTCGGCCGTGGTGTCATCAGATAATCTAAATATTATCTATGCCGGTATCCCTAATCCTTTCTCTGTATCTGTTCCTGGTTTTCCCGGAGATAGAGTGAGTGCTTCAGCAACTCAGGGGTCCTTTACTAAATCTGGAGCGGGAAAATTTTCTGCGGTTATGCCGGGTTCACTTGTAAATCAAAAGGTAAGTATTAATGTTTCCGTTCAATTGGAGGGAGGCAGCCGTCAGATTGGCTCTCAGGAATTTATAGTTAAACGTATCCCCGATCCCGTAGCTGCTATCAATGGAACAATAACTGAAGGTGACATACCCACCAGCACGTTACGGGCCGTTCCCGGCATTGGAGCTATTTTAAAAGATTTCTATTTCCAGGGCGTCCGTTTTGATGTAACTTCATATGAATGTGTCTACATTCCTAAGAGGCAGGATCCAAGGATTGAGCAAAATTCCGGGGCAAAATTCAACTCGAGGATAGCACAGTTTATCCAAGGATGTAAGCCTGGCGATCAGATCATTTTTAGAAAAATAAGGGCAATGGGTCCTGATAAGACCGCACGAAACTTAAATAGCATTCCACTCCAAATAAAATAATTTCATCAGAAAAAAACGATCCAATGGAGAAGATTAGAAAAATGTTGTTTGTAATTATCTTGTTAATTGCAGCAACATTTCAATTATTCAGCCAGGCAACTGAAACGCTGCCCCGTGATCTTTTTTATGAGAAAACAGGCCCTTCAGAAAAAGAAATTATTCCATATGATGATATTCGTGAAGCTGATGTTTTCTGGCACAAGAGAATATGGAGAATAATTGACTCGAGGGAAAAGATCAATTTGCCATTTCAATATGAGGGTATTGACTGGAAGGATTTGAAACCTTTAGTTCATATTCTCCGCGATGCCGCTGTTTCGGGTGAGGTAACAGTTTATCAGGAAGACAACTTCAAAACTGTAAAGTTGCCTACCGATGTGGCCCGTGTAGGCGCCGGCAATGATACCATTCCGTTGACCGATCTCGATGGTAATTATCTAAAAGATACCGTGATGACACGAGAATTTGATCCTACTAGGGTTTCGAAATATCGTGTTAAAGAAGACTGGTTTTTTGATGAAGAAACCTCTACAATGCAGGTGCGCATAATGTCCATTGCGCCTTTATATTACGATGATGAAATTCAACAAGACATTCCGATGTTTTGGGCACATTATCCCACCCTGCGCAATGTGCTTGTAAAGCAGGAAGTTTTCAATCCCCGCAATGATGCTGTACGGCTTACCTGGGATGATCTGTTTGAGATGCGTTTGTTCGGAAGCTATATCTATAAAGAATCTAACGTCTTCGATAGAAGAATTCAGGATTATGCCTCGGGCATAGACGCATTGCGGGAATCAGATCGGATAAAGGATGATATCTTTAATTTTGAACATGATCTTTGGTCATATTAACTTTTGAATAATCGCAAAAGCTTTATAAACCTGGTCGATAGATCGGGTTTTGTTTTTTGATAAAATCGTGATTCACTTCACCTGCAACTGATAGTATATTAATGTTTTGTAGTCATTCTGCTTATATATCGTTTTGTATACTCAATGGCTCTTCTGTTCTGAAATATTCACGAATTGTCTTTGTTTTTGCCTTTCCGACCACGCCAATAAGCTCCTCGTCGCTTGCTGATTTAATCTTTTCAACCGAATGAAAGTGGTGTAGTAGTTTCTCGGCGGTCTTATTAGAAATGCCTCTCACATCAAGCAGTTCAGAGCGCAGGGTTGCCTTGTCGCGCTTGCTGCGGTGAAAGGTAATTGCAAATCTATGAGCCTCATCACGGATCTGCTGTACAAGCCTTAAAGATGGTGAACGCTTATCAATATATAAAGGCAGCGGGTCGTTGGGAAAGTAAATCTCTTCAAGCCTCTTGGCAATTCCTGCTACAGCTACTTTACCGGTAATTCCTAACTTTTCAATGCTGTTCATAGCCGCGCTCAGCTGACCTTTTCCGCCATCAATCATTATAAGTTGTGGCAGAGAATGCGCCTCATCAAGCAATCGCTTATATCTCCGAAACACGATCTCTTCCATTGAGGCGAAATCGTTGGGGCCAGTCACTGTTTTGATGTTAAAATGCCTGTAATCTTTTTTTGAAGGCTTCGCATTTTTAAACACCACCAAAGATGCTACCGGGTAGTTGCCCTGAAAGTTAGAGTTATCGAAACACTCAATATGCAAAGGCATCTCAGTAAGCCGAAAATCGGTCTGCAGCTTTGAGAGTAGCCGAAGAGCAGGGGATTGTTTGCTGTATTCACCTCTCTCTTTTTCTTTTGCGCTCAGATAATAATAGAGATTTTTGTCGGAGAGCTCAAGTAGTTTTTTCTTATCGCCGCGAGACGGAACGGTAACTGCAATCTCCTTATCAGGAAACTCTAAGTGGAAGGGGACAATAATTTCCTTCGAAGTGCTTTGCAATTGATTTCTCAGTTCGTTGATCACATATTGCATCATCTCATCCTTTTCTTCCTCAATTTTTTTTATGATCTCCACCGTTCGGGCCTGAATAATGGAGCCATTTACTATTCTCATACAGTTGACGTACGCGTTTTTTTCATCTTCCCGTAAGGAGAACACATCAACATTGGTGATTGTAGGATGCACTACCATCGATTTACTCTGGTAATCATGCATAGCATTCAGCTTCTTCCTTAGAAATTCGGCGTCTTCAAATCTGTATGCATCAGCATATTGCTGCATCTCCTGCTTCAGGTTCTGAATTACCTCAGATAAATTTCCTTTCAGTATATGACGAATCTGTGCTATGCTTTGGTCATAATCCTCTTTGTATTGCCTCGCTTCACAGGGGCCTTTGCAATTTCCTATATGATACTCCAGACATACCTTAAATTTCCTCGCCTCTATATTTTTTTCCGACAGATTAAGATTGCAAGTTCTCAGGGGATACATTTTTTTGATGAAATCGAGAATCCCGCGAACGCGCGCTACAGACGTATAAGGACCAAAATATTCCGATCCATCACGCTCAATGTTTCTCGTAAGAAACACCCGTGGAAAATTTTCCTTCCTGATACAGATGAAAGGATAGCTTTTATCATCCTTGAGATTGATGTTATAGCGTGGCTGAAAATTTTTGATGAAGGTGTTTTCAAGCAACAACGCATCCTGCTCTGATTCTACTATCGTGAATTCGATACGCTTTGCATGACCTACCATCACACCTGTTTTGTGTTGCTGGTGATTTTTAATGAAATAACTAGCGACCCGTTTTTTTAAATTTTTCGCTTTTCCTACATATAAAAAGGCATCCGTTTCATCAATGAAGCGATAGACCCCTGGCTCATCTGGAAGCGTATGAAATACCATTTTAAATTCCTCAGCAGTCATCCTGCAAACTTCATAAAAAAAATGACCTGATTATTCCATCCTCTTACCTAATAATGTAGATTTGTAAGGGTTGATGCTAAACGAAGTTGCATCCACGCCATTGATTGGGGTTAAGAAAGTTCTGTTTGAAATACAATTTTGCCGGGGTGTGGCGAATCTTTAAGAGAGCATTCATTGGTGTGTTCATCTTTCACCTGCTCTATTTGATTTACTGCAATTGGTTCAACCCTCCTATCACATTAACGCAAGTTAACAGCTTGGTTCAGGGAGATGGATTAAAAAGAAATTATGTTTCATTTGAAAATATCAGCGCGAACGCAAAACTTGCCATGATAGCAAGTGAAGATCAGATATTTCCCATCGGGGTTTTGATTTTAAAAGCATTCGGAAAGCGGTAAATCACAATGAAAAGCATCCTTCAGACATAAGGGGAGCGAGTACCATCAGCCATCAGGTAGCTAAAAATGTGTTCTTATGGCAAGGCAAGTCATGGTTTCGAAAAGGGCTGGAGGTTTATTTCACATTTATGATTGAGATTGTTTACAGCAAAAAACGTATTCTCGATCTTTATTTGAATGTTGCAGAAATGGGAGATGGAATTTTTGGAATTGAGTGCGCCTCACAAATCTATTTCCACAAATCATCAAAAAATCTAACCCGGACTGAAGCTGCTATGATTGCGGCCTGTCTACCCAATCCTGAAAAATATAAGGTAAAGCCCATGGGAAAATGGGTGGCGAAAAGATTCCCATGGATCCTAAACAGATGAATCAATTAGATGAGGATCCTGATATTGTTGCATTAGTCAGGTGAGTTTTTCTTAGCTCTATTTTTGTTTGAATACATTTTAAAATGCTGTCATAACCATCACTATTAATATCAATGATAAATTTCGCCGTTCTCATGTTTCGTATGTTTTTAAGTTTAATTATTAATGTTTGCTTACTGGTAAGTTTCGGCTTTTCACAGGATACTGAATGGAAATTGAGTAAAGATGAGAATGACATAAAAGTTTATAGACGTAAGGTTGAGGGTTTTGCTATCGAAGAATTAAAAACTACTTTTCTTGTTAAAGCTCCGCTTAACGCCGTTGTGGCTGTAATCAAGGATGCAGACCGCTATTCTGAATGGATCTATTCCTGCGCTGAATCCAAAGTTCTAAAAAAAATAAATGAGACTGAACAATACCAGTATCTGGTGAATGATGTACCCTATCCATTCAATGACCGCGATATTGCGGTACATTTTAAGATATGGCAGGAGGCGGAGACAAAAAAAGTATTCACAAGCTCTATCGGTGAGGCTGATTACATTCCCAAAAAGAACGGTCGAATTAGAGTACCCACTTATATTGGGGAGTATGAGGTAACTCCTTTGTCTAATACCGAGGTAGAGATCAATTATCGCGTGAAGCTCGACCCGGGTGGCAAGATTCCAGAGTGGATGGTAAATTTATTCATAGTAAAAGGCCCCTATGAATCGAGTCTGAATATGAGGGAAAGAATAGAGAGCGGCGAATATGATGAAGCTCAGTTTGATTTCCTGCAAAATTAATGAGGCTTGAAGACCATAATCAGTACTGATTATTATCTGGTCTTCAATTATCCGTTCCGAATATAAAATCAGTGCTTTGCTGTCCCGTTCCACTATATTTAGAACAATCTGTTTCGATGGTAGAAATACCTTCCGGCACTGTAAAGTGTGCATCAGGTGAGATGTTTAATGTTTTATCAGCATAGCAGCGTTTAAGAAAATATGCCCAAACGGGCAGAGCCATATTAGCACCTTGTCCATAGAAGGTGGAGCGGAAACGGATGATGCGGTCCTCGCCACCTACCCAGCATCCGCCCGCTAATTGCGGCGTTATTCCTATAAACCAGCCATCCGTATTGTCCTGCGTGGTACCCGTTTTACCTCCCATTTCCGAAGTAATTCCAAACCGGTTGCGGAGGCGCTGGGCTGTTCCGCTATTCACTACTTTTTCAAGCATATTTACCATCACATAAGCCACCTGTTCGGAGATTACCTCCACATGCTTAGTGGTGAAATCCTGGATTACAGAACCTTTATTGTCTTCAATTCTTGTGATGTACTGAGGCTTGGTATAAACCCCCTGATTGGCAAAAGTTGCATATGCACCGGTCATCTCATAAACCGAGATGTCGGGAACACCTAAACAGATAGAAGGATAAGGAGGCATTTCACTGATAATCCCCATGCGGCGCGACAGATCTATCATAGGCTGAGGACCGAGCTGCTTCATTAAGAAGGCACTGATGGTGTTTATGGATCCTTGCAATCCCTGGTATAAGGTAACCATCCCTCCATACCTGCCGTCAGAATTAGAGGGGGTCCAGTTTTCAAATTCTGGAAACGAAACCTTTTCATTGGGTACCTGAAAACAGGGAGAGTATCCATTGTCGATCGCTACTGTATAAAGGATCGGTTTGATAGTAGATCCTACCTGCCGCTTGGCGTTGATGTTAACATGATCATATTGGAAATAGTGATGGTTGATGCCACCTACCCAGGCAACTACATAGCCAGTGACAGGATCCATAACCATAAAACCGCAATGAAGGAAGAATTTATAGTACTTTATAGAGTCGTACGGAGTCATTGTGGTATCGCGTTCCCCTTTATATGAAAACACCGTCATGGGCGTCTTTACATGAAAAGCTTTGACAATAGAATCTTCAGAGATTCCGGCAGCCTTCATAACAGACCAGCGCTCACTTTGCTTCATGGCATCAATGATGTATTTCTCCTTTTTGCCCCATGGCACGCTTCCCTTATAGCTTTTATTAAACTGTGCCTGCAAGTCTTTCATATGTTGCTGCACGGCAGCTTCTGCATGTTGCTGCAGCTTATTATTAATGGTGGTATAAATGCGCAAACCATCCTTATAGATGCTGTACTGAGTACCGTCCGCCTTTGGATGTTCTTTAAAGAACTGTGCAAGATCCTGACGAAGAAATTCGCGGAAATATGTGGCAACACCTTCATTGTGATCAGGGTTGGTATAAGCCAATTTAATTGGCAGCCACTTCAAAGAATCATATTCACTGATTGAGATGTAATCATATTTCTTCATCTGCGACAGCACCACATTTCTTCTTTTAAATGAATTATTCAAGTGACGCCGGGGGTTGTAAATAGTACTTCCCTGAAGCATCCCGATAAGCACAGCCGCCTCTTCCACATGAAGCGAATCAGGAGATTTATTGAAATACGTACGGGCGGCTGAATTAATGCCAAAAGAGTTCTCACTGAATTCCACTGTCTGCAGGTAAAGGTTTAGGATTTCATCTTTAGTATACCGGCGCTCAAGCTTTATGGCAATTACCCATTCTTTTAATTTGGAAAGGATGGTTGTAAAAACATTTGCGTTGCGCGGGCGGGGGAACAGATTCTTGGCAAGCTGCTGGGTGATGGTGCTGCCACCACGCTGATCTCCAAGAATTGTTGAGACTAAAGCCGCAAACTGACCCCAGTAATCGATTCCCGAGTGCTTATAGAATCTAACATCTTCTGTAGCGATTAAGCAGTTTTGTATGATCTTGGGAATTTCATTAAAGGATGAAGTGGACCTGTTTTGATAGTAATATTTTCCCAAGAGCACGCCGTCTGATGAATATACTTCTGTTGCAAGGGAGTTGCGGGGATTCTCAATCTCATCAAATGATGGCATTTTTCCAAAGGCACCCACGGCAGCAAGTAATAACAGTATAAGAAAGAGTCCCACACTCCCCAATACAACATACCAGAAGTATTTAAGTACATTTCTTACAGAATACTTTTTCACCATCAATTCATCGGATTGCGTTGTGTTTTACAGGGATGCAAATAACGCAAAGTTGATGCTGATTTTTTTGAGGAATACCTTACCCATGTGCACATTGTTCTTTACATATTTCAAAATGTAATCGGAATCAGCAATTTGTCGGATATAAATTTCAATGCTGATAACTATAAGTGAATATCCTTATTCCTCATTGCCTTCCCCGCTATTGCTCTCCTCCCCTTCATAATTCTTCGAAAAGAACTCTATATATTCGGCTACATTTTTTCTTTTGTAGAATAAAGGGAAATTTTTATCATCGATAATGAACATATCATAACCAATATCTTCCACCTGCTCAAAAAATGTTTCTGATTCGAGAATCTCATAATAATAATTCATAGCATCCTCAATGTTTTTCATTTGTTTCACTACAATCATTTGCGTTTTAGTATTAAGCAATTGTGGTGCAACTTTCAGGTTGTCTAGTGAATGCGATATCGTGTTGAAATTGGCAAGTGAATCTGATACGGCTTTTGTTTTGGGTGAAATGGTATTAAACACTACTACAAAATATTGGGGATTGTTTGAATGCATTGTATAGGGTGAAACATTTTCTGCGTCATCATCTTTTTTTAAGGAGTCTGATTCTATAATTTCTGTATTTGCTACCTCCACTCCCAGCTCCATAAGAATTTCCACCGCCTTGTCATGCACTTCACCAGAAGGATACTTTCTTGTTAAAGAATCCAGGGCCTCAATGTAGGATTGCCGTCCATCGGTTTTTCCTACTGTCATTGCCTGGAGCAATTCAAATTTTCCCTGCAACGGGTTTGGCATGAATAAGCTGTCGGCAGAGCGAATACGGCTCATTACATCAGCATATTGTTCTGCAACAAAATAATCATATGTCGACGCATAATATATATTCAATTCTTCGCTCTTCTTTTCACTGTTACGAATGTATTGAGGGTCTGTTAATACTTTTGCAAAATCAGTAGATGCAAAATCGGATAAAAGCCGCTGTTTATAATCTTGAGCTTTTGCTGAAGCGCCTGTCTGCTCATACAAAAGATATAGGCTGTAATATACCTGCGGTACATTCTCATTATCAGGATAACGGGCGGCTAGCTTTTCAAAGGTTTCAATGGACCGAGGAAAATCCCTGAGGCCATCCTTGTAAATAGTTCCGAGAGAATAATAGGCATTGAAAATCGAATTGTTTGAAGCCGTCATTTTTTCGGGCGTGAGCGGAATACTTTCAAGCATGGTTTCCCTCGAAGCACTCTCAGAGGAGACGTCAGCAGTCTCTGAATCAGGGTTCTCTGGGTCGAGGTTGTCGCCGGCAATGTCTCCGGAAATTGATTTTTTATTGCCTCGCCGCCAGTTATCTTCCATGTTACGGTTGCCCCATTTTTTTTTAAAATCATTATACCCGGTTCCCTTAGTGGCTGTATTATAAAAATACCAACTGCCCGTTGAGCTTGTCTGATTTCCCGGTAACTCCTGGGCCTGCTGGGTTTGGAGGTTCAGCAAAGTATCCTGTTGAGCAGATTGCTGTCTTTTTTCAATTTCAGCCAGCGCATTGTTGATAATTTTGTTCCGCTCCTTTTCACCCATTTTAGCAAGCTTTTGCAAGCTGTCCTGACGTAAAATGATGTTCATCTCATAAACTACCTTATCAAGGACTGATTTAATCTCTATTACACGTTCTAGCGTATCGAATTTGGGA
>JACCZV010000345.1 GCA_013695775.1 Chitinophagales bacterium
ATCGCTATTGATATCTGACCTTACCCATGAAGAGCTTTCCCTTCTCATCATGGAAATGATTAACCTTGATTTTAATGGCCGCCTTTCAATGGCAATAGAAATATTCCGGGGAAACCATCCCAAAAGATTCCTGCATCAACTGGTGTCAAGCCAATTGGATATGGATCGGTTAGATTATCTCAACCGCGACAGCTTTTTTACAGGAGTGGCTGAAGGGGTAATAGGTTATGACCGAATCATTAAAATGCTTTCGGTCAGGAACAATGAATTGGTGGTGGAATCGAAAGGTATATATTCCATCGAAAAATTTCTAATCTCACGCCGCCTCATGTATTGGCAAGTATATTTACATAAAACGGTTCTATCTGCCGAGCAATTGCTTGTGAAGATCATTAAACGTGCAAAAGAAATCTCAAAAGGCAGAAAAATATTATCTGCTCCCGCATTGTCTTATTTTTTAGAAAGCAATTTTGAAAAAAAAGATCTTCAAAGCAATGAGGAAATGGTACCACGATTTGCAGACCTCGATGATACGGATGTTATAACCAGTATAAAAATGTGGCGTAGCGATGAAGATTTCATTCTTTCATGGCTCAGCACGCATCTTCTTGAAAGAAAACTCTACAGAATTGAATTAAGGAATTCACCTTTTTCACGTCAGGATATTTTGGAAAAAAAACATCTGCTCAAAAACTTGGCAACGATCAATGATGCCGATCTTCATTATTTTATATTTACCGATAGCACCTCCAATCATGCCTACAGCCCTTTGTCGGGAAAGATCAATATCCTGTTCAAAGACGACTCGATGAAAGATATTGCAGAAGCCTCTGATTTGTTGAATATCCGCGTGCTTGAAGATCCGGTGGTAAAATATTATTTATGCAGCCCTAAGGAAGTGGGATAATTTTCCTGAGAAGCTATTTTGCTTTATGTCAGATAAGTTTCCTTCTGTTAAAATCCTCATCCTAAATCCTTCTTCTATGGAGAAGGACTTGTTCCCCTCTTTCTTTGGAGAGGGGTTGGGGGTGAGGATAAAAAGCATCTCTATAACATCACTCAAATGAATCTAAACAGCTTCTAAAAATTATTGCTATCCACTTTTCACCAGTTTAATGACTTGGTTTTTTTCCTTCATACGCACGTGTAATAAAAATATGCCAGCACTAAATTTTGAAACGTTTATCCTCAATTCATTTTTACCTGACGACAATTTCATTTCTGCTTTAAATATTATTTTCCCCAGATCATCAGTAATCTCTACAACAGCATACTGAGATTCCTCCGATCTGATTTCCAGCAGTGTCTGATCCTTTGCCGGATTAGGGAAAACAGAAACAGAGGATTCGTTATGTATCTCCTCAACAGAAGTAAATACAAAGCAGGAATCGCTGAAATTTGAGCACAGCACGGTATCATTCAATATCAGATCATTCTCTACGCTCGAAGTTGTTAAAACTCCCCCCAAACCAACAATCACATCAGGGGTTTTAACTTTAAGGTTCAGAGTTTCCTGGAAGGTTAGGTCTGTATAATCGTTTTCATTGCAACCACTTTCAAAATCATCATTCAGCTTTATTATCATCGGACTGAAATGTGGTACATAGAAATTTGTAAATCCTGATAAAACAAACCCTGATTCTCCTTTTGCTGTGGTGAGATATGGATAATGCGAGCCCCCCTGGTTGTAAGCTTTCAACCATTGCAGGTTTCCTTCTTCATCGGTTTTTAAAATGCAATGTTTATTCGGAACAAAACCAACTGACGGGTATGAGAAGGTAGCAACACCAATTGCATAGCTCCCATCAGTGAGCGCCACTACAGAGCTTCCATTTTCTGATCCGTCAATATTGCTTCCGCGATAAGATCTGCACCAGAGTGTATCTCCATCGGCATTTGTTTTAATTAAAAATTCATCCGGAAAATCTAAGAAACTTTCTTTAGCAAGTGTGCTGCTGCCTGTAATTACATAACCTCCATCGAGAGTATTTGCAATCGCATATCCGGTTGCATTTTGCAGTGTATCACCAAAAGCCTTCATGTAAATCATGTTGCCGGCAGTGTCTGTTTTTAACAAGAAGCAGTGAAAAGCTTCAGAAACAATGTAACGGCC
>JACCZV010000027.1 GCA_013695775.1 Chitinophagales bacterium
AGAAAATGGACAGGTGCTTTTCAAGAAGGTTCGTATGCAGAGACAGATAATTGGAAGGAAGGAAGCAAAGTATTATTTCTTGATGGTAAACGTAACGGCATGGTCAGTCAGGTAGCTGCAAACAGGCCAAATGAATTTATGTCATTCAAACACTTAGGTGAGGTAAAAGATGGTGTAGAGGATACAACCAGCGAAAAAGTGAAGCAGTGGACAGGTGGAATGGAAAATTATACACTTAAAGAAACAAACGGTGTTACGGAATTGCAAGTGGAAATGGATATCACCGAAGAGTATAAGGACTACTTTGCCAATACATGGCCTAAGGCATTGGAACAGGTAAAGGCATTATCAGAGAAGTAACAATCAAAATTTACAGCAAAATATTAACATCAAATTAAACTCAAGCAATGGCAACAATTAAGCAAAAAATCACTCCTTTCTTGTGGTTCGATACCCAGGCTGAAGAAGCCGTGAATTTTTATACTTCCATCTTTAAAAATTCAAAAATGGGAGCAGTTACCCGTTATGATGATGCAGGTGCAAAGGCTGCCGGTCGTCCGAAGGGCTCCGTAATGACCGCTTCATTCCAGCTTGAGGAACAAGAGTTCGTGGCGTTAAATGGTGGTCCGCAATTCAAGTTCACGGAAGCGATATCGTTTGTTGTAAACTGCGAATCGCAACAGGAGGTGGATGAGTTTTGGCAGAAGCTCACTGATGGTGGCCAGGAATCTCAATGCGGCTGGCTGAAAGATAAATTTGGTTTGTCGTGGCAGATCGTCCCCACTATTCTACCTGAGATGTTAGCAGATAAAGACCCTGAAAAATCGAAAAGAGTTATGAATGCAATGCTGCAAATGAAAAAAATTGACATACCAACTTTACAGAAATCTGCGGAGCAAAAGGTTTAACAAATAATAGATAGAAATCAAGTACACTTATTTTCAATTTCATAACATGACAAAAATGGCAACTAAAATTTTCGTAAACCTTCCGGTTAAGGATCTCAGGAGATCAATAGATTTTTTTACCAAACTGGGTTATACATTTAACCCACAATTTTCTGATGAGAATTCAACGTGCATGATCATCGGAGAAAATATTTTTGCAATGCTTCTTGTTGAAGCACGCTTTAAAGATTTCACTAAAAAGGCAATTTCCGATGCAACAAAAAATACCGAAGTCTTAATTGCGCTGGATGCAGAGAGCAGGGAAAAGGTTGATGAGATGGTAAAGAAAGCAGTAGATGCAGGTGGCTCAATTTACATTGATCCTCAAGACCACGGCTGGATGTATGCCCACAGCTATGCGGATCTCGACGGACATCAATGGGAAATAGTGTGGATGGATGAAAATGCAGCACCTCAAAATGAGAAAACATCATCCGCATAATAAAGGCCAATAAAACATAAGTTTTCTCTACAGAGAAAAAAGCCGATTTATTGCATCAAGTAGAAAATAATTTAGTTTTAGAATAGATCATGAATGAATAAATAATGATGAATTAAATTTAAATGAAAAGGGTAAGTGGAGGCTACAAGTTAGCTTAAAACAAGTTACTCATTGAGGCTGATCCGCAATCATTAAAAACCAGATCAATAACTAACAAACAATTTAAAACTTAAAACTATGGCATCAATTAATCCTTACTTAAACTTTAAAGACAATACCGAAGAAGCATTTAATTTTTATAAATCAGTATTTGGAGGGGAGTTTCAAATGGTGATGAGGTTTAAAGATATGGATATGCCTTCTGAGCAACCTATGTCAGAAAGCGCAGGCCATAAAATTACGCATATCTCTTTACCTATGGGAAAAGGAACCATGCTGATGGGCAGCGATACTCAGGAAGGCTCTGGTCCCCCACATAAAGTTGGCAATAACTTTTCAGTTTCCATCAGCGCAGAAAGCAAGGAGGAGGCAGACAAACTCTTTAACAATCTTTCATCAGGCGGGCAAATAACAATGCCGATTGATAACGCTCCCTGGGGTTCATATTTTGGGATGCTTACTGACAAGTTTGATATAAATTGGATGGTGAGCTTCGACCAAATAGATCATTAATAAATGCTTTAATGTAAAACAAGGAATCATCCGGAAGTAAATGGAGGATTTTCTAAGTATAGCGAAAAAAATTCATTGTTTCGCAGACGGAATCAAACAATTAAGGTCAATTAAGGGTGTTGCGTATAACATTATCGCCCTGTAGCGGGAATATAAAAAATCAGATCATGTCTGATTATAATGAAGTAACTATTTTACGAATCCAGCATTACTTGTTTAAGATCCTTTGATAATTTTAAATGTCGTTCGCCAAACTGCTGCCATGCAAGTCCCATTTGTTTAAGATCAAAATGAGATAGTATAGTTCCGCCTTCTAACATACTCTCCCCCGAACCCATTTCATACCCAATAACATAAATACTGTCTGCTATTTCTACCGCAATTTCAATATTATGAGTGGAAAAAATCACGGTATTGATATCGTGGCCCTGGTTAATTTTATAAAGGGAATTTTTTACATCCTCAATATTTTTTACATCCAATCCAGAAAATGGTTCATCAAGAATGATGAAATAATGAGAGCACAATAGTTGTTCAATAATTGCTACCCGTTGCCTTTGCCCGCCAGATAGTTGTTTTGTGCTGTGAAATTTCTGTTCTGATAATCCCCAGTCATTTAGATATTTGTCAATGATTTCTTTTCGTTCCTCTACTCCATACTTTCCCTGCTT
>JACCZV010000032.1 GCA_013695775.1 Chitinophagales bacterium
ATATTAGGAACCCTGAACGTGGTTGGAGGATTCGTGGTAACCGATAGAATGCTTCAAATGTTCAGAAAGAAGAAATGAGGATGTCTTCAGATATACAGCAAGTTATTCTCTGGCTGATATACCTATTTAGTTCTATAACTTTTATTCTTGGTTTGAAAAGGTTAAGTCATCCGGAAACGGCAAGACGAGGCAATCTCATGGCGGCCGTAGGAATGACGGTCTCAATTCTGGGGACCATTTTTCTTTACAGAGACGATGCAGGTGACAGACTACACAATCATATATGGATTTTTGGAGGAATTATCATCGGGTCAATCGTTGGAACACTTACGGCCAGGAGAGTAAAGATGACTGCGATGCCCCAGATGGTCTCTCTCTTTAATGGAATGGGTGGCGCCTGTGCGGCGATAATTTCTATTGTAGAATATCAGAGATTTGATTTTTATGGCTGGAATACTATTGCAGTTACCCTTGCTGCCTTATTAATTGGAGCAGTTTCATTTGCTGGAAGCATGGTTGCTTTTGGAAAGCTCAACGGCAATGTTTCTGATAAGATTTTTCCAGGTCAATCTATAATAAATATGATTGTATTGCTTATCGCCATTGGCCTCGGGGCTTATCTCGTAATGCATCCTGAGCAGAACATGGGAATTCTGGCAATAATGATCGCAACCTGTCTGCTCTACGGTATTTTGTTTGTATTGCCTATTGGAGGAGCAGATATGCCTGTAGTAATCTCATTGTTGAACTCATTTACAGGAATAGCGGCGGCATTTGGTGGATTTATTTACAACAATCAGGTAATGCTTACAGGTGGAATTTTAGTAGGGTCGGCGGGTACCATTCTTACAATCCTGATGTGCAGGGCTATGAATCGTTCGTTGCTGAATGTTATTATTGGCAATTTTGGTGGTGGCGCGGTAAGTGCTGGGAACGGAAATAATAAAGGAAACATTAAAGAAATTTCTATTGCTGACGCCGCCGTGCTCCTAAGCTATTCAAAGAAAATAATGGTAATTCCCGGTTATGGCCTGGCTGTTGCCCAGGCACAACATATCGTTCATGAATTGGAGATGCTGCTGGAAGAAAAAGGTGTGGAAGTGAAGTATGCCATTCATCCGGTAGCAGGACGAATGCCAGGTCATATGAATGTGCTGCTTGCTGAAGCAGATGTTTCTTATGACAGGTTACTTGAAATGGAAGATGCAAATTCTGAGTTTAGTACCACAGATGCTGTGATAGTAATTGGTGCTAATGATGTAGTGAATCCTGCGGCGAAGAATGATAAAGCTTCACCCCTTTATGGGATGCCGATTTTGGAGGTAGAGAATGCGCAAAACGTGATAGTGATGAAGCGAAGCATGAATGCCGGATATGCAGGAATAGACAATGAATTATTTTACGAACCGAAAACACGTATGCTTTTTGGTGATGCCAAAGCCTCCCTGCAAAAGCTGGTGAGCGAAGTGAAAGCGAATTAGTTTGCGGGATTTATACTTAGCCTCTATACAAATGCATCTGTGCAGCTTTTAAAGCAGTTATCATGAACCTACATGTACTGAATGGTGATGCTACGCTGCTTCCATTTAAAGCCTCCGGTATAGTCGGTGATGTGATCGTCTGGAGAGAAATTGTTTCAGAGGGTCCTGTTAAAGATGTCGAAAGTGCAGAATTATTTAAAATGCGTGCAGATTTCATATGTAAAAACTTTAATGAATCACCAAAAGAATATACTCTCAAGGTGGTTGAAGAATTTAAAAAATTTGATAAAATTTCGAAATATGATGAAGTATTTCTTTGGTTCGAACACGATCTTGTCTGCCAGATAAACCTGATCTTTATTTTGAAATCCCTGTTACTATTTGAACACAAGAAACTTTTTGTTGTATTGTTTTATAAAGATGAGAAACGGCAGAAAAAATATAAAGGATTCGGTGCTTTGACTGCAGCAGAAATAATTCAAATTTCAAAATATACAGTTGCAATTAATCTTAAAGCGCAGAAATTTGCATCCGATTGCTGGTCGGCTTACGCAGGTGCCGATCCATTTAAGATTCAGCAAATGCTTTATCAAATTCCTTCGGAGTTTCCATTTCTAAAAAGCGCCCTCACCGCACATTTGAAAAGGTTTCCCTCTATTTACAACGGATTAAATTACCCGCAGCAAAAACTGATGGAGCTGATTGCACACGGTGGAATGGATATCTCTCAAATTGTCTATCAATTTCTCAAAATGGATTTTGCATATGGCATCACAGATCTCATTGTCACGAATATACTTAAAGAATTGAGCCCAGAATTAGTAACCCTTAAAAACCCTGTTAAGGTGACCGAGGCAGGAGTCAGAATTTTGGATGGTGAGGCAGATCTGCTTTCCTTAAAAGAGTCTAATCATTGGATTGGCGGATTTCATCTGCATAAAGGTTCCATAGGAATTAGATGGAATGAAACATTGAAGAAAATTCAATTACAGCCGAACTATTAATCTCGTCGTGCTAAATGCTTTTGGGTACCATTTTTTATTAAAAGAATCATTATCGTCTATTTGATACACTTATTTTGCCATTATGCCCGCTCAAAGCGCAGGGATATTATTGTATAGACTCAAAAACCAGCGGTGGCAGTTTTTTTTAATCCACATGGGCGGACCATTCTGGAGCAGAAAAGACGAGGGTGCCTGGTCTATACCAAAAGGCGAATTGCAAAATGATGAAAACGCGCTCGAGGCTGCCAAAAGAGAATTTACTGAGGAAACAAGTTTTAAGATAGGTGGAAATCTTATTCCTCTTACACCAATTAAACAGTCAGGTGGCAAAACGGTTGCTGCATTTGCATTGGAGGGAGACTGTGACCCGAATGCAATAAAGAGCAACACCTTTGAATTGGAATGGCCCCCACGTTCCGGCAGAAGACAACAGTTTCCGGAAGCGGACAGAGCAGAATGGTTTTCATACGAAGAAGCGTTGCTTAAGGTCGTGAAAGGACAGCAGAATTTCCTAACCGAGCTAAATTTTCTGCTAACGAAATCATGATACTGAATTAAAATATAAAGTTGTAATGCTCGTCATCTTTTTCAGGATTCAATTCCAGGGTTACCGATATTTTTATGAGCCTTCCTCCCACGACCAGTATTTATTTAAGCCTTTATTTAATTCCTCCACAGGTTGATATTTAAAGAATTTGAATCGCTAAAACCGGTCGCCGAAAGCTGGGATGCCCTCTTGCCATTCAATCATCATCTTCAGTCAAAAGATTTATTGATTTTAGAACATTCCGAAATTGAAGATTTACAGTTTCGTTACCTTTTTATATATGCTGAAGCATTTGAGAGGCCTGCAGCAGTAGCCTATTTTCAACTGGTACATTTTCAATCAAAGCATTACGATGCACCCCTGTTTGAGCAGGTGATCTTAAATTTTGCTGAGAGGAAAATGATGAAAAAGGGCTTTCATATAATCATTTGTGGCAACCTATTCAGAGTAGATGCGCCTGGAATTTTTTGGGATAGCACGGTTGTTTCCGACGCTGAAGTTATAAAGCAGCTTCAACATTATTTCACTTCTCTTAAACAAAAAGCTCATGTCATTGTGTTGAAAGACTGGCCCAACAGTGTAGGGAATGGATTGATGAAAAAATATGATTTCCATTTGTGGCCAGATGATCTTACTATGAAAATGGCTCTGCTACCAGAGTGGAAATATTTTGAAAATTACACTACAAGCTTAAAGCATAAATATGCACAACGGGTACGTAAAGCATGCAAAAAATTTCAAAATATTAAGCTCGTTGAGTTCACTCTGGATGAGATAATTTTTTATCATGATCAGATTGAAGGACTATTCCACCAGGTTGTAAGGCACCAATTGATACGAATGATAATTCCCGGTAGCGAATATTTTATACAAATGAAGAAAACCCTTGGAGATAAGTTCAGAGTTTTTGCTTTTTTTTCCAATGACGAACTAATAGCTTTCAGCAGCCATATTGTTTATGATGAAGTATGGGAAATGCATTTTCTTGGTATGGACTATAAAAAAAATAAAAAATATTGGATTTACTTCAACCTTATGTACCATGCTGTTGAGCAGGCCATAGGAGCAAGAAAAACATCCCTGGAACTCGGCAGGACTGCACGGGAGGTGAAAGCTATGATGGGCGGGACGCCAGTGTATTTCATCAGTTACGTTCGTATAAAAGGAACCCTGGTAAACTCTATCGTAAGCATATTCGCTAAACGATTCAATAAAAAAGCGGGGAATGCGTGGTTAAGCCGAAATCCTTATAAAACAGTTGAGAGTGGATCAGAAATCTAAGTAATAGAGCTAATCCCAATATTTTCTTTCAGTATTTAAACGATTAAAGTTAATAGCCATTAATAATATCTTATTTATAACGCTAAGCGGTTTTATGTTCCATAGATCATCTTTGCCCCCTTCCCATACGGGTTGCAAATGAAAGAAGCACCAGCCGTAGATGGATGCCTGGTTATTAAAATCTGATTTCTTAATCATTGATCCCTCTTCATCAAGCCGAAAGAGCTCCGGATCTAAGCCGGGCGCATTTGAAGCCTTCTGCCATACCTGTTCAAGGAGATTTATCTTCATATAAATCTTTTTTATTGGTCCAGAATTTTTGATACCTTAACCATTATAATTCGTCTGTGTCGACTATCACTATGCCATGCGAAACATTATAATCACCATGGATATAAATCTTATTAGCCTGCTGGTTATAATTTCCTGGCCCAAAAGTCATTTGCAAAATCAGAACGATTTGGTAGATTATGGATGCCATTAGATTATAAGTTTTTGTAAGATGATTAGATTAATTCAACAAATTTAAGTTGCATCTCCTCAGAATATGTGTACAAAACAGGTTAAATAGTAACACTGCTCATGGAAGGGATAGTCGTCTAAAGGAATTCAATTTTTGCAAGTTGTCTATGGAAGGGTAACCTAATTATATGAGCGAAGACGGTGGTACTACAGCAATAATTCTTTGTTTATAATATGAAATAAAGATGTTATTTCTGTACATGGAAACCTCAAAAGTAAGACCAGTAAGGAACTCCAGGCAATTATTATATCAAATGCCGCCAAATAAAAAGGGGAATAATATCTACATATAAAACGTGAGTGCAGAATCAAAGTACCATCAAACCCCATGCAGATAAGGGGGATTTACCCTCATCCGCCAAAAAAAAATAAAAACTTCAAAAAAGTCTTAAATGGTAACATTAAGGGCTCCTATCGACATTACATAATAAATAAGAATAATACATTATAAAAAGTATAATCCTCATCTCAATCCGGAAGGGTTTTCTAT
>JACCZV010000057.1 GCA_013695775.1 Chitinophagales bacterium
GGTATATCTTACCCCTTTCCTCGGTGGACTACTGGCTGACCGTGTTCTTGGTTGTGTAAGAGCAATTACTATTGGTGGCATATGTATGGGAATTGGTTACATTTTGCTTGCTCTTCCGGGTATGACGTTTTTTTATATCGCCCTGTTGATGATAATTATAGGAAATGGATTCTTTAAACCCAACATTTCTACGCTGCTGGGAAACGTATATAATGAAAATCAGTATCGTGCTTTAAAAGATTCCGGTTACAATATCTTTTACATGGGGATAAATATCGGGGCTTTCATATGCAACTTTTTTGCGGCATACCTCAGAAACAATTTTGGCTGGGGGTATGCCTTTGGAGCAGCTGGAATAGGAATGTTTATAGGTGTAATTATTTTTTGGTTTGGAATGAAACATTACAGGCATGCCGATATCGTTAAACCTACTCAACCCGAAGATATGTCAATGGCCCGCATCTTCAGCCTCGTTTTTCTCCCTGCATTGATTGCCGGTGGGGTAGGGTGGATCATTCCTGGAAATATATTTGGGTCAGATTCAACAGACGCTTTCATCTTTGCTTGCCTGCCAGTGATTGGCTTCTATTGCTCCTTATATTTTCGGGCATCGAAGCCAGACAAAAGACCTATTGCTGCCATGCTGGCAATCTTTGCTGTTGTCGTTATATTCTGGGCTGTTTTTAAGCAAAACGGAACGGCACTTACCACATGGGCAGAAAATTATACTGACCGATCACTCCCAACGCTAATAGAGCAGCCTGTTTCATCCATAAATCTGTCGCAAAGAATTTCTACAGATGTTGGTACGTTTCCAAAATATGATAGCCACTTTCGGACAGAAAGAGTAGATGAAAAATTGGTTGAAACTCAATCGCAACATCCATATTTCCAAAACCTCCCGAAAGGAGAAAACCCGGACGCCGGAAACGAAGTTAATCTTATATCAACGGAGATATTCCAGTCAGTGAACCCATTTTTTGTCATCATCCTTACACCTCTTGTTGTGGGCTTATGGATATTGTTGCGGCGAAGAAACAGGGAACCTTCGACACCTACTAAAATAGCTTTGGGATTGGTTATTAGTGCACTTTCCACGCTGGTGATGGTAGGCGCCGTTTATGCAGGGAGCAATGGGGAAATCAAAGTATCACCCTGGTGGCTGATAGGTTGTTATGGGGTCATTACAGTCGGTGAGCTATTTCTGAGTCCGATGGGATTATCGCTTGTTTCTAAGCTAAGTCCTCCGCGAATTACTGCATTGATGATGGGTGGATGGTTTGTTTCCACCTCACTTGGAAATAAGCTTTCAGGCATATTAGCGACCATGTGGGATAATTATGATCATAAGGCTACTTTCTTTTTTGTGAATTTCATCATTCTTAGTGCTGCAGCCATAGCAATTTTTATGATGCTGAAATGGCTTCGCAGAATATTTGCAGATTACACGGGTGAGAAAAGCGACCCCGTAATGGATCAGGAAACTAAAATAGTTTTAGAGAAGGGCGTATAACATCAATGATTTTATGATTAGCTACCGCTGACAGATTTAAATAATGAAGAATTTAAAAAACTTTATCAGCTCAATTATTTTAGGTTTATTGGCAATACTCATGTTTACCAATCATACTTGGGCCCAGAAATATATTTTTTACCTTCATGGGAAAATTGTAGAGGATCAGGGTGCGAATGCTCTGAGCCCAGACTTTGGCTCTTATCAGTATGAGGCCATTCTTGATTCGTTTCGAAAGGCAAATTTTATCGTGGTGAGTGAAGTAAGAAATTCACAAATAGATATAAAAGATTATGCCCGTCATGTAGCAGATGAGATAAACGACCTGTTAAAAGCAGGGACCGGAGCTAAAAACGTTACTGTTGTAGGTGCTTCAAAAGGAGCTTTAATTGCTATGTATGTCTCTACATTTTTAAAAAACAAGGAGGCGAATTTCGTGTTTCTGGCAGCGTGCAGCGACGGTAATTTCAACGCTTTCCCCGATATCCACTTTTACGGTAACATTTTATCTATTTATGAAAATAGTGATGATATAGGACGATCATGCATCAGATTTAAAGACAGGGTACCTGATAGCATACCTCACTACAAGGAACTTGAAACCAATACTGGCTTACGACATGGATTTCTTTTTCGTCCCTTGACTGAATGGATGAAGCCTGCGATTAAATGGGCGAATGGACATTATGATTAGACGTAATGCTCAAGCGTAATATCTGAAGAGTATATCACTTTGAAATATAGTGCTATGTACCAATTAAATCCAAGTCTCTCGTGGACAGATAAAAAATAGGTGGTGGCAGAAACTTCGCCACCACCTAATTAAAAATTAAATTCTTACTTGCCTTTTTTCTTGCCCGACTTACGGCTTAGATCGTCCTTGCTAAGATTTTCTACATCAACTTCAGTTTTGCGAACTGTGTCACTTATAGTCTCTTCGCGCTCCTCTACTTTCTTGCCAAGAGTGATCTCTTCAACAACGCGAGTCTCTTTGGAGACTATCGGAACTTCAGAGCGTTCGATCATTTCAATCTCACCCTCTTGGAACGATGTCAAATCAGAATCAGTGGCGGCTCGGTTTACAGTGTTTCTTTCCACAGTTACCCTTTCTTCTCTTAGACGGAGATTTTCCTCTACGGGTCGTTCTACAATCCTGCTCCTAATCCGAGCTCCACCAGATTCTACGGTCTCTTTTCCTACACGAAGCTGTTCTTCGATAACGGGAATCGATCTGGTTTCGTCGGAATCTGACCTGGTTTTATCAGAATCATTATCATAATTACCAGTATCTCGTGTCTCCATCCTGTCGCTAATGCCATATTCTGCGGCTTGTTCGTTGACATCAATAGCTCCGCAACTATCAAGGATCTCAGCGGCACGCATCGCATCATCTTGTGTCTGCGCATGAACAGTCACTAAAGATTTACCCCGGCGAGCAACTTCTGAATAAGCTGTAGCCTCGTCGGAATTACCAAATAAGGATTGAAAAAACCTGCCGATTTTGGATGTGCTACCATCACTATCATTAGATGTAGTTTCCGATTTAGAGTTGGAAACATCTACATGGTCTAATGTAAAATTGGCGCTAAGCAGTCTCTCTACTGCATTTTCGGCATCTGATGCCTCATTGAAAATTCCTATTACTGTCTGTGACATAATTACCTCCTTGTTTTAGGTTGTTTAAATTGATTGTGAAATATTTTATTGTGACCATTATGAATTTATTATTCTTGATTCCTCCCGGAATCCTCATTAGAAATATGATTCACTGCTATCGTTTCTTTGCGCAGTGTAACTTTTTCAGTGCTCTCAGTTTGAAGCTGCCTTTTGGTAACTCTGATCTCCTCTACCAGAACAATACGCTTTTCAACCACCGCTACTTCACGCAGGATGGGGATTATCATAGTATCTCCTTCATAACGAATAGACGGAGCAGTTTCAACAAATTGATTGAGGGCAATGTGCTCTATATTGATTTCTTCGTGAATCAGCGGCATAGAAACGCTTTCCTCTTCTTCTGTTACCTGCTTGGATAACTTCACCCTGCCAGTTTCCACCATCTTTTTGCCAACCTTCAACTGTTCTTCAATTACAGGAATAATTATATTTTTCGTTGCTTCGCCCCCCATAATTTTTTCATCTCTATTTATTTCTTCCTCGAAAGGTAGCGGCTCGTTCATATTTTAAAAAATTTAATTAATTTAAAATTTAACATCATAAACACTTTATTGATTCTTCTCGGCGTGGTTATATTTTTATCGCTCCTTCCAAATTTTGTACCTGATTTTTAGGGTTGATTATGTGGAACATTATAAAGTTGAAAAAAAGATGAAGTGTACTATATGTTCCCCACATCACATGATTACCTCAATTGTGATTACATTATGGTTTATTTAGCGGTTAATTCATATTAATTAAATAAATATAATAACCAAATATTAACTTTAAAATTGGGATGGAATTGCCTCCCAGAACGTGAGAATTTAATGATTAATCTTATCTTAGTTTGGATACATATGATGTTTCTTGAAAGGATATTATAAATTCCGGTTATATTTTTTAAGGTAATGAAGTAGGACTGGTGACTCGTTTTTAAATAACTAACAACCTATGTTGCCCAATCCCTCAAAAAAGCAGTCTATGATCGTATTTTATTAATTCTATTAAGAACGACCATGAAATACAATACAATGAGCCGGAAACTGAGGCACTAAGCAGTTTCCGACTCATTAATTTCCCACTCTACTCTTTTATCAACTTCAAAATTTCGGCTTCACCATTAATATAATTTATATGTGCGAAGTATATTCCGGGCAGTAGATCACTGCCGAATTCGATACTACCTGAGGCAAGGTCAAATTGGTTTACTATCTGTCCGGTTGTATTCCAAATTTCAACGATTCCTTCTCCATACAATGAAATAAGGAAATCATGGGAAGACGGATTGGGATAGGCAGTGGCAGCAGCATGACTTATACCTTCAATCTTGCAGGTTATTGTCACTGTAGTGGTTTTGCTGGTCTTGAAACATCCGGTGGATGTCCTTGTGACGGTAACCTTGTACTTTCCCGCTGTGGTGGCAGTGTAATTACTGTTTGTGGCCCCAGGTATCGGACTTCCGTTTTTAAACCACTGATATGTTAACCCTATACCTGTGTTTGCTGATAATACCTTAGTTTCTCCGCTGCACATGGTTACGGTCCCTGAGGGAGTAACGGTAGCTGCCGGGGGTTTATTTACCTGAACAGTAATAC
>JACCZV010000245.1 GCA_013695775.1 Chitinophagales bacterium
CTTTTGAGGAGGGAAGTTACGGCATAATTTATCCAGGGGTTTTATATTATCCCTTTCCTAACAGAAATTATTTCAATTGTTTACAAATAATGTCCTGATGAGAGAAATTAAGCTCCGGCATTGACAGCGTGTTCACGGGAAAATTATCTCCAGATTCAGTGAACATCTGCAAGAATTAAATGCATATAATTATTTTTCTCGCCTCCTAGATTTCCAAGAACTTTTTTAGCGATATGCTCACATACGCCTCTATTCTGATATCTATGCAAAATTGTGCCTACAATGTCTGCTAATCTAATTTCCCAATGATCTTGTGAATCATAGAAATTTGAATTTTGTCGAAATATTTTTTTTATAGCAATCATACCTTCTATGCTTTCGGATATTTCATTTATTGGATGATTTTCTCTTTTCCAAACATCAAGAACAGGTACAGGCTGTCTTCTGGAAAATTCCTGCCAAGCTTGTCGAAAAAGCTCACTCCATATATATTTCACATTCTCTGCTCTTACGAAATCTTTATCAATCTTGAATTGTATGTTCTTAATATTGGTAAGATCATTATCTAATATCCTCATTACTTATATATATTATATAGTTACCATATTTATTATCATTTTAAGTATAATATTTGAATATAAGAGGTACGTAGTACAATAATGATTTTGAATTGGTATTGTCAACACATCTTTTAACTGGTTTCCAAATAATCCAATTCCTTCCCATACGTTTCTTCCGTGCGCCAAAGAGCCAAGAATGCAACGAGCAGCACGAGAATGCCGACAATAAGAGCAGCAGTTATGATATTATCTGAATAAGATTTTAGTAAAAGAAAGAGGGAGGTCATTGGCACTACAGCCCCACGTACAAAATTGGGGGTAGTAGTAGTTGCAGTTGCGCGGATGTTAGTCCCGAACTGTTCTGATGCAACCGTCATGAATACAGACCAATATCCGTTTGCAATACCAAAAAGAAATACAAATGCGTAGAAGAGCACTACTGAAATTCCATGCATTGAAACATAGATAAATACGCACAACGCATCAGCAATAAGAAATAGTAAAAGCGCTTTTTTCCTGCTGCGCAGATATTGACTAAGCAATCCGCAGAGCAGGGCACCTGTAGCAGCGCCGGCATAATGATACATTATTGAGTTGGCTCCCGTGATGATGGTTTTTCCGGTAGAAGCATCAATACCTATCTGAAGTGCCTGTGCATATTCCGGAGCGAAAGTGATCAGGATCCCAATCACAAACCAGATCGGCACACCTATCATGATTCCTTTCAGATATTTAGATAATCTATGGTGATGGGTTAAAAGACTGAGAAAGTTGCCCCGACTTACCGCCTCTTTTTTCAGTTGATTAAACATCCCGGATTCATAGGCACTAACGCGAAGTATTAACAAGGCAAGCCCTAAACCGCCACCAATATAATACGCCATGCGCCAGTCGAACATCTTTGCTACCAGACCCCCGGCTACGGCACCGAAAATTCCAAATGCAGCCACTATGGTAGTTCCATAGCCCCGGCGTTCCTTCGTCATCACCTCTGAAACAAGTGTGATGCCCGCGCCCAGCTCGCCTGCCAATCCTATACCGGCCACGAAACGATATAAGGCATACATCTCTAATGACTGAACGGTGCCATTCAATATGTTGGCGACAGAATAAAGAATTATGGAACCAAAAAGTACTGACAATCTCCCCCTTTTATCGCCTAAGATGCCCCATAAAATACCTCCTATCAGCATTCCTCCCATCTGCCAGTTTAGAAGATAAGCGCCAAGGTTAAACAGTTCTGAATCATCTGTATATCCGAGGGCGATGAGGCTTGGCCGCCTAACAATTCCGAAAAGAAGCAAGTCATAAATGTCAACGAAATAACCTAAAGCGGAGATGATGACAGCCATGTTCATCACATTGCCTGTAAGAGCCTTTTCTTTCATCCCAAGTTTTGCCAAGCGCTAAATTAAAAACATCATTCTATCGGACGTGGATGAATTGAGGGCAGCCACGATGCTGTCAATGTCGAATTGCTCAGGTTATGGCAACGAGCATTGAAGAATGTGGCCGTCGCCATTATTGTTCGCGATTATTGTCCTAATGTAAACCGGATGGTTACACCACCATCGGTATAGCGTATGGGATAAGAATTGGAAATTTCAGGAATGGTATAGCGTTTTTCAAAGAAAAGACGAACACTGAGCCTGTTATTTACAACATAATCCAATGCCGGAGATATGGCCAATGTTTTTACCCCTGCTGTTGCCTGCGCTGCAATTACCTGGTCAAGCTTTTCACTTACTGTTAAGTTAGAGCCATAAGCAACATTCATCAGGAAGCTTACATCATTTTTTAGCCGCGTTTTCTTTCCCTTGATCTTAAAAGGAATAGGCAGGTTACGAAATTTATATCCGAAGCCTGCAATTATTTCCTCTGTTCTTGATTCAGTCAACTGGTAATCAAGAAAACTAAAGGATAGATTCCTGCCCCGTTTGTATTCGAGCTTCGTTGTAAGTGAATTTTTCCAAGTCATATCAATACCAAGCAGTGGGGAAAATTGCTCAGTAATAGAAATTGCAGGTATGTCGAAAAATGATATATAATTTCCCGATAGGGAATCAATTTTTGAAGGAAAGGCTAATTCCTTCCCTGGCGTTCCTGCAAAATCAAGAGACGAAGAGAAGGAGGCGATGGACAGGGTGGAGTTGTAGCCATGGCTGATATTAACTGAGTTCCATATCTTCTTTGCCCATGCCATTTTGGTGACACCATTGTAAGTCACCCTCCAGTTTGGTAGTGGAAATTTATTGATTGGCAACCCCAGATTCACTGAAGACGGATCCTTGCCTCCATAAGCGGCAAGAAAGGCTGGTATTAAAACATCCTGCGAGAAGGGGCCGTACCCTTGTTTGTAATTGGCTAATGAATCACTGAATATTGCATCAGGATCAGGATTCAATTCTGCCAATCTCGATGAGATGGTCTCCCTGTATTCCTCAAACTCGCGGAAGGTCTTAGAAAACTCATTTGGTTTTAGCGGGATAAAACTTGTAGAGATCGGAATATAGGAGGTAGTAAACGTACCAAACTGCAGGCGGCTCAAATGCTCGAAGCCCGATCCGGAAGTCGGTCGTTTAAAGTATTCAGACGAGTTATCAGTATTTGTCCTGCTAAAGTTAAGATCTATAAGAAAGTCTTTGAATGGCTCCAGGGTAGCTTTCATGCTCCCGTTTTTATTTGAGTTCTGTACAAACTGGTAATTCAGTGTTGTATCGGATGAGATCCACCCCTGATCTGCTTTATCACTAAGCCATGCGGTATCGGGCTGATAACCAAAAACGAAATCCCATCCGGGAGCTGACTTAGTAAAGTCTTGCCCCATAAACCGGGGTTTAGGTAAATAACCTGGCAGGACCGTATTATAGTTCTCAGTATAGTTTATTGATATGCGCTTTAACATCAGTGGCAACCGGATAAGAAATGCCTCGGGTCCCAGCGGTTTGGTTTTGCTTGCAGTGGACTTTTTCTGATCAGTTTTTCCGGGTTCCTCGCTGCCATTTTCATCCTCGTCTGTTTTTCTCGGGTCTGGCCTCTTACTCGTAGGCGCAGCGTTGGTATCGTATTTCTTCAGAAACTTAATCTTATTGTACAAGTTCCGGAAATTCAGCTCTCCATTTAAAGCAATGTTTTGGGTATTGGAAATTGTATTGCCCAGCGGGCTGGGAATGATGCGGTTGGTGGCGCTGTCAAGTATCAGGGGGGCGGTAAGCCATGAATAATTTGTCCCATAGCGGGCGGTTAGCTGTGTCCAGTCAAGTATTGGAATTTTACTTAACGGAACTGTATAATTTATGTTTGCCGCATGAGTGTAGTTGGTAGTTCTCCCAAAATTCTTGATGTTAGTGAGTACCGAATCTTTTTTCTGCTCAGTGTCAATTGAGCCTTCCGGTTCGTCAATACGAGTGTTTGTGATCGCATTGAAATCGGCATTCAAACCTTTCGAGATTTCAAACTTTACTCCTTCAAGGCGATCCCATGTAAAAAATTTATTGTAGGTGGGAATGATGATCTCATCTGCTGAGATAGGACGCAGCAATGTCTCATTATACTGACGATCCATTGCAGTGCGGAAGGTAAGATTGGTTGGAAGGATGTTGAAGTTGATGTCGCGGACGAGCTTCAGGTATTTGATCTTAGCAGGAATCAAATTTTCGAATGGTGAGAAAAATTTGGATTTGCCTGGAAAAGCATAACCGAGCTCCGCGTGATGCTGCCTGGTGAGGTCCGATTGAATGATGGGGCTATGAAGCAGGGACCGTGTATATGCATAGGTAAAATTCAAATTTTCGGGAGAATATATACGCAGCTTTGGATTTTTCGATGTACTGACTTTACGGATGTTCGTGAAGTTAAGACTGCTGATGGACCTGTATGTCTGAGCATTTTTTCTCGCTGTAGCGCGGGCCACCGGGTCATTAATCAATGCAAGCTTATCTTTTAACAGAATATCGTGATCATATGGATCGTACTGGGGATTGCTGATAGATTGAGAGATACCCGCATATACAGGGAGGCGTATACCCACATTTTTTGGAAAAAATTTACCCAGCTCCAGTGAAGTTGCGGCATCCACAGAGCCGAAATTATCTTTGAATCGCTCATTGAGCTTTTGCTCAAGCTGTCCGTATCCGATGGTATGCATAGAACCCGACAATGTCACCGACCCAAGGTCAGCAAGGCGAATGTCAGCCCGGGCAATGGCGGCATAACCTCCGCTTTCATCAAAACCCGATAATCTCAGCTCATCAAACCATACCTCAGTGCAAACCGGCTCACCGTCATCATCTGAGCCGTCATTTTTAGGATTTCTGATTCCGAGCATAGCTGTCGCAACTATGCCGAGGTCAGGATTTCCAACAACAGTTATTTTGCCGCCAGTTGAGGAATTTACCACGAAGGGAACATTCAAAGGCTGACCCGTGAAATTACGATCCTGCTTTGCCGTTACCAGCTCATCGAGAATGATGTTGAAATTGTTGGTGTCAGGCCAGATGCTGGAGGGTGATGTGGTGCCGGGGGCGGTAATTACCAGGGGGATTTCGAATTCATAGTAATTGCTTACAAAATCACTGCCCAGACGGATGAAAGCGGTTACTTCACCATCCTGAAGGGGGCGTAAGGGATCCGAGGACTCGGCATGCACAAACATTTGCATCTGGTGATACTGCCTCATGTCCAGATTAATATTTTTATATACTGCACGGGAGTCGCCATTGTTCAGGTTGCAGACCTGCAATGAGAGCGACTGCTCATTTTGGAATACCGTTCCGACCTGTCCAACGATCTGTTCGCGCTGTATTCCTGGTGGCAGCACGTAATTTATTGGTTGCCTGCTTGAGTTTTCTTCGAGGCTCACAGAGGTAACATTAAAGAATGTGTTGCCGGTGTTGTCCCCTGGAATATATTCACCCGGTTGGGAAAGTGAAAACAGATATTTTCTCCACTGATTACGTATCAGCTCCATGCGTGCAAAACGGAGAATCACTGTAGTATCAAATCCCGTCATATACATTCTGACAAATCGTATCGATTTAAAGTCAGGGATGCTTCCCACCCGCTTGTCAAACTCATTGATTGGAATCTTGAATTGATACCATCTTTCAGTCCCCGGAGAAAAGCCATCCACGGCAGGCACCAGCGTATCAATTACATCAGTAATAAAGTTCTGCCCAACAATGCCAAGAGCCTCCGGGCTCAGGTGTACCTTATATTGAAAGTATTCTTCGTTTTCAGTAATTGTATTGTCGCGATTCAGGTCTTCGGATTCAGGCTCATTGGTCGCGGCGAATGAAATGGCCTGATTGCCCGTAGAAATGGGTGAGTTGCCTTCTGAATTGTTGAATTCAGAATATCGGTTAAGGATTCCAGTCTGAGCATCATTATAAATCTGATCGTCATAATAACGGTAATCGTCGTTCGATGGATCCGCAATTGCGGTGTTGTATATCGGAGAGCCTACACCGTAAATTGCAGCAATGGAGTTTATGTAATTAGCAAAGAAGTTAGGTTCATTACTTGTATTGTTTCCGTCATATCCAACATCCTGAAATTGACGTGCATTCGGGTCGTTGTCAAAAGCCTGAGTAATGGGTGGAATTTTGGGAGTAAAAGCCCATATACTTTTATTTTCATTCGTAGTATCTCCTGTTGGTGACAACCCGTTCTCATATTGAAACTTGGAGTCTTTCAATACGTCCTCAGAGACATTGCCGAGGTTGATGTAAAGATCCCCGCTGTGATTTTGAGTGGAATTATTGAGGAAAGGATCGAGCACCCAGAATTGAATGTATTCTATGTTTGCTTCCTCGAAATCATTCTGATCAATGGCGCGCTGAATTCCGCCCCAGCGCTTAGAGATGTTGTTCTCCACGAGGGTATCGAAACCAATCTCATCTCCTATAACCTGGAGATTGGAGGTATCAAAATTATAAGGGCCTCGCTTCCGTGGCTCAAAACGTAAGTCGAAAGTGTTTTCATTCTGATTAAAGGGAGTGTTTTCAATATCCTTTTGAGGAAAAAGCTCTGTAGTCTCAATAGGCCTAGAATAAAAATTATTCTGTTCAACGGGATTGTCTTTGATTCCTGCCGGAGCCTGTGTTCCCCAAAAGAAGGGGTCAATATTATACCAGGAAAATTTCGCACGGTTGAATCCGTAGCTCCAGTCATTTACTTTGTTTCCTTCCGGAAAAAGGCCGCCCTGCAGATCCTGCGGTGTGCTGGCAAGTGACCAGCTAACAAAGGGGAACCTAAGATCATAAGAAGTTTGTGTTCCCTCAAAATCGTCTATGTAAACCGTCCCCTCTTTGCCGATAGCGCGTGAATGGCCCGGATCGAGCCTTGCTGCTTCACCTGTAATGGTTATTGAAGATTTCTCCTTTGTGCTGATCATCGGTATTGCGTCTACCAGCTTTGTTAACCAGCCAGATTCCGAAGTGAAGCTTCCATCAATGCCATAGATTGCATTTGAAATTGGGTCTTCACCTGCATTAAGCTTTACTGTATATGGTCGTTCCCATAGCTTAAGCAGCGTTCCCCCAAGTGTGAATTTCTCATTGATGTAATAGTCGAGACGTGTACCGAAAAGTGTTTTTGTCTGGAAGGAAAAAAGTTCATTGTTTTCGAATGCTACATTGATTGGCACGCCCGAGTTGAGCAGACTCTGATTTAAGATTTTGACGCGGCCCAAATTGTAATCAATGGTGTAATCCGCATTTTCAACCAGTTGCTGACCTCCGGCAGTTACAGTAACAGAACCTGATGGAATGTTGAAAGCTCCGAGAGAGATTTCCGAGGAGACACTTGACTTGTAAGTTCCTTTGATTGAATACCTGTTGAATTCAGGAAACTGAAGTGCAATGGTTTTGGTAGAGTCGTACAACACCTGATATACGTAAGGC
>JACCZV010000247.1 GCA_013695775.1 Chitinophagales bacterium
GGGCCGATTCATCCCGAGCCTGCAATAGCCATGGGGTCTCCTGCAAAAAGAGCGATTTCAATTCCTGATTTTTTTCAAGGTTAGAAAGCAAAGCATCTGACCCTGTGCTTTTCCATTGATCGAATACCTGTTTAATTATAGGATTTGAGGTGGCGATGTTCGATGCCAGAGCATTAGAATAGAAACGGTTAAAGGTCTGTTCTGATGATTGATAAGGATATTCCATAAGATATGGTAAAGCCTGTATAGCATACCACATCGGATTACCGGTAAATTCCAGGGTGAGATTGTAATGTTTGAGCGTAGAAGAAGAGGTAGACTTCAGCAACGGAGAAAAAGAATAATTTTTTGTGGAGTTTCCGCGAACATTTAATGGAAGCGTTTCAGTAACAAAAATTTTATCCGACAATATAGGAACCACATCTTCCTCACCGTCTGACTGATTACCTGCTGTAGCAATTACTTTATAATCTACTGCCTCTACACCCGAAGGAATTCTTAGCTTCCAGAAAATTGATACACTCTGTTTTTTTGTTGCATTAAAAGACTGAAATCTATTTTCAATAGAAAACAGTGTATCAATAGGTTTCATGGTAATTGCATCATACAGTTGCAATATCACGGAACCAGTAATGTCCGCCTCTGAGAGATTGGTAACTTTAGCAGAGAAGAAAATTTCATCTCCTTCACGAAAAAACCGCGGAGCATTTGGAACTACCATCAGATCTTTCTGAGTGAGGATTTCATTGCTAATCATTCCATATCTTAAATCCTTTGTATGGGCAAAAGCTAAAAATTTCCACCGGGTCAGTGCTTCGGGCATCGTAAATTTAATGATCACATTTCCGTCCCCATCGGTTTGAAGCTGAGGATAAAAGAATGCCGTTTCCTGAAGATTCTTTCTTACAGATGCCTGTTGAAACCTTTGCTGCTCCCTTGTTTCATCAACATTGGCAGCATCTGCTGCGCTTGTGTTTAACTCCTGTTTTTGAAGGGCACCATTCACAGGTTTCTGTTCGGTTGCAGCACTTTCATTAAACATTTCTTGATTTTGCCTGCCTCTCAGCAGATATCCATACCCTCCATTAAATCCGAACCAGTTTAACTGATCATAAACCGGAAATAAGAAAGAACCATTAATGTTCCATGAGGGAGCAAAGTATTCTGAATTTTTAATTCCAAAACAATTCCCTGCTGTCCAGCTTGCAGATGGATAATATAGTTGGTCTGGTTCAAAATTCCATGTGTTAGTCCGAAAAGCATCCAATGAAGCATCGTAAAGTGACGCGACCATTTCCGCGGCCATCGCTTCTCCCTTTGATCCTGTAATTTTCAAACTCCATTCCTCAGTCTCACCGGGCAACAGCTTATTGCGAAACGTACCAATATCAATTTTTAGATTTTTTTCATCAGCCAGAATGGCAATCGTTTTATTGAGGCTATAGACGCGGCCATGTCTTACAGCAAGAATTGTTATGGTTGCGCTGGACTTCATATCAGGAGAAATCATAAATGACAAATCATGGATTCCATCTTTTTGCCATTTTAAAAGCTTATTTTTTACAAAATCTTTAGACCTTATCTCATAGATAACGGTCATATCTTTTTCCGCAGATCCCGCATAAAAATGAACAGTATGGATATTCGTTGCTGTATCTGGCAATTGAGTAGCCCAAAGCGAAGTTTTGAGGGGGATGTGTTTATCTTTTGAGGAATACGATGTGAAATATTTCTGAACTTTCAATTCTTCGCCATACTTATCTTTCCCTATCAACTCTAACAAATATTTTCCGGGGGCGATTGTTTTTGGTAGAATGAAAGATCTATCCAATGCTGTGTTGAACTGTTGATTAAGCACCGAATGACCTCTTGGCCAGGAAGTAAAATCATCCTCATTATCATACACGTCGTATGGGAATATTTTATGAAAAGATTCTTCATTCATCACAAACTGGTCAGGTCTCTTCCATAGTCGTGCCCGCAGAATTCTATCTGGCTCATCAAGCGGATACACGTTGAGTGTTCCGCTGGCAGCCTCAAAAATCCCATTCAGGTTTGTAGTAATGATTTCAAATTTATTGAGAAAATCGGTTGATACGGTTTCAGGTATAAGCACATTTGCATTCAGAGAGATGTAACCTATGGAAATAAAAGCTTCAGACGTGTGTGTCTCTCCGCTGATATCTACCACATCTGCTATTATTTTAAAATCAAACACAGGTGATTCCTTTTTTGGAATCTTTAAATCCGGGATAGCAGTGAAAGAAAATTTGAAAGAGCCATCTGCACCTGCCTTTGTCTGTCCGTTCACAATTTCCATTTCATTTGAAATCCAGTTGGGATGACTCTGCCGGTAACCATAATTCCAGATTGGAAATCTTCCCTGTCTCACAACCCGGTAATTCACCGTAGCACCATCAAGATTTGCTCCGGCATAAGATTTCGCCATACCACCAACATTTACAATATCATTCAGCCGATGGCTTCCTTTTAAAGTATCGAACAACACTTCAAAACGCGGGCGTTTATATTCTTCTACCGAGATGGAGGTAGACCCAAAGATGTTCCTGATCATCATCTCCCCCTTTAATCCATTCGACGGTGCCGTAAATGTGCCAATGAAGCTACCATACTCGTTAGTGACGAGATTCTGCGATTGAATTTTTTGACCATTCATGTCGTAAAGTTCAACGGTGGTGCTGAATTTAGTCATGAGTTCATTGGGTCCACCATCTGATTGCAGCATGATCCCTTTGAAATATATTGTTTGGCCAGGCCGGAAGATTGCCCGGTCGGTAAAAAATACTGTTCGAATGATCTTTTCTTTAATTTCTTCCTGATGAAAGAGGTAGAAATGGTCATCAGCCATCAATATATCTTCACCATGAGAAAACTCAATCCTGAAATTCTGATTGTCTGCTGATACGGGCAGTTCGAAATATCCATTCTCGTCAGCAGTATATTTTCCGGTTTCTTTAAACTGATAATTTCGGGTACTTGATTCGTAGAATTGGGTTAGGATTCTAGCTTTTGCAAGGCGGAGTGGTTGTCCGGTTTCTCGGTCTAAAATGTAAAAAGAGTAGGAATCTTTGTTCCGGTTGCTTATGTAGCTTATGTTTGAAATGGTGGTACCTGCATTAATGATTGCACCGTCATATATTGAAAAATTCTCTGTACTTGATCCAAGGATGATGTATCTTCCCAAAGGAAGTGCGGGTATTTTTATTTCCGTAGCATGCTGTTGAAAATCATGCAGATCGACCACAGGTTGTGACCATTGCTGCAAAATGGGCTGCCGCAAATACACTTCATATTTTTTTACCTCATCAGGCTGTCGCATATTTTGTATGAGGCTGTCCGGATCTTTTATAACGCGAAAAAAAATTTGATTCACATTCCTATATTCAATCAATCCCCTGAAAGGCTGATTCGGAGTGTTAACCTGCTCTACTGTTAGCAAAATATTTTTAGCTTCAATCAATTGCTGAAGAGCTTTGCAATTGACAACGGCTGAAGTTGAGGGAAAATGAGTTATTACTTTAATACAATAATCCAATGCCTGCTTTTTATCCCATTGATTATCGTTAATCAATGGCGGGGCGTATTCAGCGGATCTATCGAAGTAAAATTGAGCGATAGCAAAAGATACTGCTGCGCTTGCTGAATCTTTTCCATAAACGGTTTCAAGATCTATCAGCCCATGTAAATAGAGTGAATCCTTAAGATCATGAATGCTTTTATTTCTTAAAAATTGAAAACGCTTTAGCTCTATGTCAATCAACGCATCAGGGGATGGGTCATCTTTATGAAATTGCAAAAGGTTTTGAAGTATGTTAATTGCAAGCAATTTTCCGGATGTTGAATCCCTTGTTTCAATGCGCAGATCCATAAATGCCTTTGCCGGTGCAAATACTTCGTAACCGGAAATATTGAATCTGTAAGAGGGTTGAATTATGTATGGTTCATCATTCATGAAATGATCTAATGCCCGATGAGCGAGGAAATCATATAAGGTTGGGCGAGATACTGCCGGCATGTCTCCTCTAATAAGAATAGATGCAAACAGATCAATGGGCAATTGTTTAAGGGAATCGACATTTGTGAGTGATTCCTCATACAGGGCCGTAACTCTTTCAGTCAACTTTCTCAAATCCCAGGTGGAGATATCATCCTGGTTAAAGTTTAATGTATGAGTGCGGTCAGAAAATCTCCATCGGTTTTGCTGGTAATAGTTCCAGTATAATTCAGCAGCAGCGGATTGAAGAATATTTTTTTCCGGAAATTCTGCTTCACGTATCTCCTCTTCGAATGCTGACAATGCTTTTTCGAAACCTCCCTCTTCAAGGATTTGTTTATATTTTATCTGGTAAATAAGTGATTTTATGATCTGAGGTGAATTACCAGATTTTTTAGCAAGGATATAGATTCCAGTTGTTTTTTCAAGAGCGGTTTTCGTTAAGCCATGAGATTCAAGAGTATCAATTTCATTCCACAACTTTTCAAAAGTGTCGTACTCGTTCACAGCAGGTACCCGGCCTCTTATTTGAAAACCCAACAACAAAGTAATACATATCAGCATCAGGGAGCTGATTATCGTTATAGCATAAATCTTTGTAGTTCCCGAAAGATGCTTCATCATGAATTCAAAATTTCAATGGAAAATAAATTGATTAAAATAAACCACTCATTCAGATGCATTCCTTTCTGGTATTTCACAAACGATATCTAAAAAACTGAAGAAACTTTTTCTGTTACTAGCATTTTAAAGCCTTCAAATTCACTTTCCATAAAGTTATTCTTAGGAAAAATATAAAACATGCGGTCAGTAGGATATAGCAACACTATTTCTGATGTGATGACTGCCTTTTTTATTTCCTGCCACGGCATTTCAAAAGTTGAATCCTTTATTTTCAGCAAGATATGATCATCTTCAATTTCGATAATAAAAGGATCGTGATAATCAGTCAGGCGATTATAAACTCTTTTACCCAATGTTCGCATGATGACGTAGTATGTTAGAATGGAACCCGCTCCTAATATAATTAGTGAGATGCTCAGAAGCTTATTTCCCTCTTTCCCGAGGATCAAGAACAATAATAATCCCGACCAAACTGCCAGCACCCCTAGAAAAACGGGTAAACGTGATTGAAACCTGAAAAATTTTTTATAATGCAGCTCATGCGCTGCTTGCAGAATACCGGGTGTATATTGAAATGTAATATTCATTTACAGGATTCCATTATTTTCTTCATGCTTCTAAGTCAATGTTCCAACCTCAATTTCGTGTGCAAATTTCGAAGTTAATTCGAACCTTGCCGTAAGTTCTTGTGAATGCATTCACATTATGACACTTTAATAAATTTTAGCTTTACGAAAAAGTTGGTATGAATGAGGAAAAACGTACTGAGATCAATGAGTTGGGCGAGTTCGGACTGATTCGTCATCTGACTAAAAAAGCGAAGCTTAGCCATCAATCAAGTAAGCTGGGTATTGGAGATGATGCCGCGGTGATTCAGTTTAAAGAGGGAAAGCAAACCGTGGTGACTACAGACTTATTAATTGAAGGAATTCACTTTGATTTGATGTATGTGCCTCTCAGACATCTGGGGTACAAATCAATCATCGTCAATATATCTGATGTTTATGCAATGAATGCAACACCTACCCATGTTACTGTGTCTATAGCAATCAGCAATCGCTTTTCTCTGGAGGCATTGGATGAGATGTATGAGGGAATCTACCTCGCCTGTGACAAATACGGAGTGGATCTTATTGGCGGAGATACATGTTCATCTTTGCGGGGATTGGTAATAAGCGTTACAGCAGTTGGCGAGGGCAATGCAGAAGATATCGTGCGTCGCGGTGGAGCGAAGGAAGGAGATCTGCTCTGTGTAAGTGGTGACCTCGGTGGAGCATATGTAGGACTTCAGCTATTGGAGCGTGAAAAGAGTATTTTCCTGGAAAACCCAGAGGTGAAGCCTGACCTTGAAAATCAAACTTATATAGTGGGGCGGCAATTGAAGCCTGAGGCAAGAAAGGATGTGGTGGAACTTTTTAGTTCTTTGAAAATATTACCTACCTCGATGATTGATATCTCTGATGGTTTGTCATCAGAAATACTTCATCTCTGTAATTCTTCAGGTATGGGATGCAGCTTATATGAGGAGAAAATTCCCATTGCGGATGAAACTTATAATATGGCGCGTAAATTCAATCTTGATCCTGTAACCTGCGCTTTGAGCGGTGGAGAAGATTATGAATTGCTGTTCACCATTTCGCCCGGCGAATATGAAAAGTTAGAGAATCACCCGGATATTTCAGTGATAGGTCATATGACAGAAAAGGAGAGGGGCGTGATATTGATAACAAAGGGTAATAACATTCATCCCCTCGTAGCTCAGGGTTGGAACTCCTTCAGACATAATTAATACCGAATTCAAAAAAAATTATGTCGCTTGTGTAATCAAGGAAAACCGCGAAAGGTGAGGGAAAGAAAATTAATAATTTATGAAGAAGTTTTTCCTGCTTTCTATTCTCTTTTTTTCTTTTTCGATCCAGGGCGCAATCGAATGATTCAATGTTGGTTACTGATAAATCCATCCCATCCCTGCAACCCGCCCGTATGAATAGCAATAATTGTTGAGCCTCCGCGGAAATAATCTTTCCTGATAAGATCAAAAATGCCAAATATCATTTTGCCCGTATAAACAGGATCGAGAAGTATGTTATGTTTTAAATGGAAATCATTTATGAAAGAAAAAAGTGAGGGATTGACTTTTGCATAGCCACCAAAATGATAGTCATGAATAATAGACCAGTTTATAAATTCTTTGCCGCAATATTTCACCACCCACTGCGCAACATTTTCTTCAAGATCCCTCATCCCCTTTAGAACAGAAAATCCCAATACGGCCTTTTCCCCATGGGAGCCGGCAATTAACCCAGCCATCGTTGCTCCTGTTCCGCAAGGGCAACAAAGGCAATCGTACGGAACAGATATTTCTCTAACAATTTCCGCACACCCTTTAACGGCAAGAAGATTACTGCCTCCTTCCGGTAGTAAATAGAATTCACCAAAATTGTTATGCATCTGCTCAATAAATTCTGTTTCAATTTTCCTCCGATATTCCTCCCGACTGATATAGTAAATCTTCATCCCGCATTTACTTGCGAAGGAAAGTGTATCGTTCAGCGGATAGTTGCGCTCACCACGTATAATTCCAATTGTCTCAAAGCCCCATTGTTTTCCAGCCGCTGCAACCGCATGTATGTGATTGGAATAAGCACCGCCAAAAGTCAACAGCCTTTTTTGGCCATCTTTTTTCGCTTGCCAAATATTGTATTTTAGTTTTCTGAATTTATTGCCTGAGATAATTGGGTGTAGAAGGTCGTCTCGTTTTATCAGCAGCCGTATGTTTTTATCATTAAATAAGGTATCATAAATTTCGAGAAGTGGGGAGGGTGCAGCTTGCATTAACGCTAAATTTATAATCTAACTCAGATAAGATAAAATTTTGTTTGCAGTAAAAAGTTCTTTATTCAGTAAATATGCAATACGGCATAGATCCTAACTATTTAAGGTCAGTAAAACAATATTTATCTTTGTTCTGTAAATCAAGATCATGACCACCAAGATTACTGAGGGAGTAAAAATATCGGTGGAGACTTTTTATCAGGATGAGTATTCGCAGCCATTCAACAATGAGTTTATGTTTACCTACAGGATAACTATCGAGAATGGCAGCGATTATACGGTTAAGCTATTGCGCCGCCATTGGTATATTTTCGATTCCTGCGGCGTCACTCGCGAAGTTGAAGGTGAGGGAGTGGTGGGGCTTCAGCCGGTGATTGAACCGAAAAAATCTCATCAGTATATTTCCGGGTCGCATCTGAAGACGGAGATTGGAAAAATGTACGGCACTTATTTAATGGAACGCATCATAGACGGCAGGCACTTCAAGGTTAACATTCCTGAATTTCACCTCCTTGCCCCTTTTAAGCTAAATTGAAGTCTCATCCTACACAGCTTTAGCCCTTCTTTTTTCTTAAATGATTTTTAGGGATCCTGCAACCATTTTCAGAGGGGGGTAAGCATATAATCCCTTCCTGTCCTATATTTGCCGCCAGTCAATATTTTTTTAGTGAAAGTTACAGAATACATAAGTCAGGCTAAAGGCACTCTGGTCTCTTTTGAAATATTGCCTCCAATGAAAGGCAAAAGTATTCAGTCCATTTACGATACTCTCGATCCGCTGATGGAGTTTAAACCTCCATTTATCAATGTTACATATCACCGTTCAGAATATATCTATAAGAGGAACTCGCAGGGGCTCTTCGAAAAGACAGTGATTAGAAAGCGGCCCGGAACAGTAGGAATATGTGCAGCGATTGTAAATCGTTATAAGGTCGATGCCGTGCCACATATCGTCTGTGGAGGCTTCACGGTAGAAGAAACAGAAGATGCCCTTATTGATCTTGCTTTTCTGGGTATCAATAATTTGCTGGTGATAAGAGGTGATCCCAATAAGAGTGAATCATCATTTGAGGCTGAGCCTGGCGGCCATCGCAATGCCATTGACCTGCTTAAGCAGGCAGTACGAATGAATGAGGGTATTTTTTTACAGGAAGATATTACGGATGTGGTTCCAACCGATTTCTGTATTGGCGTGGCAGGTTATCCTGAAAAACATTATGAGGCGCCTAACATGAAGATGGATCTTAAATATTTGAAGGATAAAGTTGAGGCAGGTGCCAAGTACATCATCACGCAGATGTTTTTCGACAATTCTAAATATTTTGAATTCGTAAAATGCTGCCGCGAGAGTGGCATCACCGTCCCTATTCTTCCGGGTATAAAACCTATCACAAACCGAAAGCACATAAACACGCTGCCCAGAATGTTTCATGTTGAAATACCAGAAGACCTTGCCAATGAATTACAGCATGTTACCTCCGATGAGGCGGCTCGAAAAATTGGAACCAACTGGTGCATTGAACAATGTAGGGATCTGATAAGCCATAATGTGCCACTTATTCATTTTTATACCATGAGCAACCCTGGGCCGGTAAAGGCGGTTGTCAGCAAAGTGTTTTAATGTGCATTTTAAAAATTCTTTTCATAATTTAACCACTCATGATCGGTCGAATTGATTCTCTTATCACTTTCAAGGATTGTAAATAGATATTTTTCTCCTTCCCGGACTTCTATTTGCTCCCACCCAATTTTTAATACCTTTAGTAGAAGTTCCATCAAACAATCCTTCCTCATGAAAAGAAATTTCTTCATCGCATCTGCATGCCTTATCCTGGGGTCATTACAAATGAATAACTCCATCGCTCAATCCGGTCAATGGATTTGGGTAAAAGGCGACAGCATCAACAATGCGACCCCTGTTTTTGGAACAATGGGTG
>JACCZV010000077.1 GCA_013695775.1 Chitinophagales bacterium
ACGGTAACCGGGAGACAATTTCTGAACCATTTTTATAAGATCATCCGCAGAGAGGTGATGGAAATCATCACTCTGTACAAGATCATTTTTCATGTCCTCAACCTCAATCATATTACCTAAAACAAGATTTTTTCGATATCCCTCTATGGCAGTGTTTATAAAAATGCGTTTAATCCATCCCTCAAATGATCCGTCACCCCTGAATTTGTGCAGATTGGAATATACACGAATGAAACCTTCCTGCATCATATCCTCGGCCTGATAATAGTCGTTGGCGTAGCGCAAACATATGGTGAACATGCCGGGAGCAAAAACTCTGTATAATTCCTCCTGCATTTTGCGTTCGCACTTAACACAGCCCTCAATTAGCTGTTGTTCGCTGATCTTTTCCTTTCCCCAGAGTCGCATGGGTAGTTATTTATTGACATAAAAATAAAAAGAATAGTTGCATTCTCTAAATAACATTTTAAACAGCAAGCTTTAAACTGCTTACCCTATTGGACAGGTTGTTTCATTCCGATAGAAAAAATTGAGTTTGCAGGGACAGCGTGGACTACAATCAATGAATGACAACTCCCGTTAAAAGTATCATGATTCGCCAGGACATCCCCTTAACGATCATTTTTTGATTCTACAAACTCTAGCATTTTTTTCATCGCTTTGCTCCGATGGCTGATTTCATTTTTTTCTTCGTTAGTCATTTCCCCAAACGTTTTATTACCGCCATCAGGAATAAATATCGGATCGTAGCCAAAGCCAGATGTACCTCTTTTTTCTGAGGTTATGATCCCTTTCACTGTTCCTTCAAAATAATAAGTTTCACCATCCATAATCAGACAGATCACGGTTCTGAATTGTGACTTACGATTCTGAATGCCTTGCATCTGCATCAACACTAAATGGATGTTGTCATTAGAATTTTTTCCTATGCCTGCATATCTGGCTGAATATACTCCCGGCCTGTTGTTTAAGGCATCAATCTCCAGCCCGGTATCTTCAGCGAAACAATTTTGATGCAGCTTGTCATAGATGAATTCCGCCTTTTGCAGCGCATTTCCCTCTAAAGATTCCGATGTTTCCGGAAGCTCATCTCTGAAGTTTAAATCCTGAAGAGAGATTACAGTGATGTTGTCGCCAATCATTGCCTGTACTTCATCACGCTTATGCTGATTTTGAGTTGCAAAAATCAGTTTCAATGATCTAAGTTCTTTAAATGCTTGAAGGAATTCTTCAATTCATTAAAAAATTCGTTTTTTAGGTTTTTATCATTTTGAACCTCTGTAAAGAGGGCTGTAAATAGCATCCTGCAATTCATAAAAAAAAAAGATTTATTGATTTTGAAATCAATCTGCAGCCCAATCTCATCCGGCGTAATTCCATATAAAATCATATTCCTGATGCCCTGATGAGTCCGTAGCTGCCGGAATGATGGAAGGTTGTGATTTCCAATAAGGGCTACAGAATCTTTATCAATCCCGAGCCAGTTGGCCATCTTACTCAGCAGATCTATATCAGACGAAGCGATTTCCTGGGTTTGTTGATTATTCAGGATGATAAGTAGCTTAGGAAAAGAAGTCTCAACCCCATTCAGATTTTGAAATTGTACTGTGGTATATTCATGCACCGCATAAAGTGTTGTATTATACAATCGCCCAAACATCATTACTTCTTCCTGCTCCATTCAATAGATTTATGTTCAAAACTAAATTATTTAAAAGATGAATGGTTAGCACGAAGGAGGTTTTATTTTTGAAGTCAGTTTGCGCCATTACATAATAAATCTGCATGTAATTTAATTGTTATGAAGTATCCTTTTCACATTGAGCGGACAGAAACTTCCAGATTAGGTAGCGTTGATTTTAAAAATCTTGCTTTTGGAAAGTTGTACAGCGACCACATGTTTGTAGCCGAAAGCAAAAAAGGAAGATGGACAGACTGCAGAATCATTCCCTACGGAAATGTGCCTTTCAGCCCTGCCTCATCGGCGCTGCATTATGGGCAGATTATTTTTGAAGGAATGAAAGCCTATCGTGATCCTGAGGGTAAGCCAATTTTATTTCGCCCCGAGCAAAATCACAAGCGCTTCAACATCTCCGCAGAAAGAATGGCTATGTCTCAAATACCTCTTGAGTTATGGCTTGATGCCTTGAACGAATTGGTATATATGGATCAGGAATGGATTCCTGAGAATCCGGGATGTTCATTGTACATCCGTCCATTTATGTTTGCCACCGATCGGTTTATTGGCATTCGTCCTACAGAATTTTTTAAATTCATCATCATTACTTCACCGACGGGAAATTACTATACCAAACCGGTAAAGGTGATTGCTTCAGATCACTTTGTGCGTGCTTTTCCAGGGGGTGTAGGATTTGCTAAAGCGGCGGGTAACTATGGTGCTACGATGCTTCCCTTAAAAGAGGCGCAGCTCAAGGGTTTTGATCAGGTGCTGTGGACCGATGGTAATGAACATAAGTATGCCCAGGAAATAGGCACCATGAATGTTTTTTTTATCATCGATGGCATCGCCATTACTCCGGACTTAGACGGTACTATTTTAGATGGCGTTACACGCGATAGCGTGATGCAGTTGCTAAAGAGCTATAAATTAAAGGTAGAGGAGCGAAAAATTTCTATGGAAGAGGTCCAAACTGCTTATGAGAAAGGGTTGCTTGAAGATACATTCGGAACAGGAACTGCTGCATCTGTTGCTCCAATTTCTCATATCGGCTACCGGGGCAAAGTGATGGAATTGCCTCCTGTGGAAAAAAGAATTTATTGCAACAGACTGAAAGCAGACTTAGAAGCTATAAAAAGAGGACAGATGCCGGATCTTTTTAACTGGATAGTGAAAGTAAAAAGCAAGTTGATTCTTGAAGAGGTGTAAATAATGAATGTGGGTGTGTTAACTGAAATTAAAATCCATTTTTAATTTATAGAATCTCATATTTCCTCAATAGGGAATGATGTTAGAAAGTGAAATGATTCAGATCAACATCCCTCCAACAGATCTACTCCAAACCAGATGATTGCCAGCCAGGCAAGACCTTTCAAGAGAAAAAATAAGAAAGCACCGATACCAATCCGCTTCAGCCACGATTTCATTTCATTATTTTTTGTTTGAAGTTGCACAAAGATATACTACAAACGTGTGGACGGATTTCAAAGAAATAACATAAGCCATTCACTCTCCTCTTTTGTATCAAGCAACTTCCCGATAGGTTCTTCCTGATAAACTTCCTATTAACCATCTCCTTTTAATTTATATATCTATGAAGTTGGTATCCTCCGAATATCATCCTGCAACTCTTTATTTTTATCGGACGGATTTTCAATAAAAATATTTTATGCATGGAGACCATTGATATCAGGAATCTTCTGGAGGATGGGCGCAAAGAGGAGCTTCGTGAAGGCCTGAATAAAATGGTGCTCACAGATATCATCGAACTTCTTCAGGAATTACCTGAAGACGACAACGCACGTGTTTTCGATCTGCTGGAATTACCTCTTGCCCTGAAAGCCTTTAAGTTATTGGAACCTTCAGTTCAGAAAGAACTGCTTTGGAGCATGCGCAATGATAAGGCCGCGCAGCTTTTAAATGAATTGCCTGCTGATGACCGGACTGCATTTTTTGAAGAATTGCCCAGCACGGTAGTAAAAGAACTTCTTAAGCTACTTACAAATGAGGAACGCACGATTACCCTTTCCTTATTAGGTTATCCCGAGCATAGCGTGGGAAGGTTAATGAATCCTGATTACCTGGCGGTAAAAAAAGAATGGACGGTGAAGCAGGTGCTTGATTACGTGCGTGAAAATGGGCATGACAGTGAAACAGTAAATGTCATTTATATAATAGATGAAAGTGGAAAGCTGATAGATGATATCCGGATTCGCGAAGTCTTATTCGTATCTCCTGATAAGAGCATGACAGAGATCATGGACAATCGCTTTCTGGCGCTTTCGGTAAATGATGATGAGGAGACGGCCATAGGTGCATTTAGGAATAATAACCGTTTTGCATTGCCTGTGATTGACGATGGTGGAATTCTTATTGGCATAGTAACCATTGACGACGTGCTTCGCCTTGCGGAAGACGAAGATACAGAGGACATTCAAAAAATTGGTGGTGTTGAGGCACTGGAAGAACCATATATGACGGTGCCGTTTTTCAAGCTTATGCAAAAACGCGCAGGATGGCTCACCGTTTTATTTATGGGTGAAATGCTTACCGCATCTGCCATGGGTTATTTTGAAGATGAAATTTCGCGAGCCGTCGTGCTTGCTTTATTCATCCCTCTGATAATTTCAAGCGGCGGCAATTCCGGATCACAGGCTTCTACGCTTATCATCCGCGCCCTTGCTCTCGGCGAGGTGACGCTTTCTGACTGGTGGCATATCATGCGGCGAGAGATTCTATCAGGATTGTTTCTTGGATCAATACTCGGTCTCATTGGGTTTATTCGAGTGGCTACGTGGACGCTTTTCACAGATCTTTATGGCCCGCACTGGATGCTTGTTGCTTTCACGGTAGCTTTCTCATTGGTAGGTGTGGTGCTCTGGGGAACACTCTCCGGCTCCATGCTTCCGCTATTGCTGAAAAGGGCTGGCACTGATCCTGCTGTTTCATCGGCTCCTTTTGTCGCGACACTTGTTGATGTAACAGGGCTGGTTATTTATTTTTCTATCGCAATCATGCTGTTACGCGGAACATTGCTGTAGTAATATCACATGGGGTTGAATGCAATAATAGTTTCCACCCATTGATAAGAAAGCCCGGAAGTAAATGTTTCCGGCCTGGAATTAGTTTAAGATATTGACATCAAAATTCGAAGGCTAGACCCGCCGAGGCAGGTGTCAACACTGGTCCTGCACCTGATTCAAAGAGTTCTGATAAGCTGTAATTCACAAACACACTTAGCCACCCATAACCGATTCTGCCCGTAACGCCATATTTAAACCTGTTGAGGTTGAAATCATCGTGCTGCTTGATTTTATCGCCACTAGTGGTTTTAGTTTTTGTATGCGCCCCAAGCAAATACTCTCCATAGCCACCAAGTGCGATGTGAAATGATTTGCTCAAATCAGTGTTTGACTCATAGCGGAGCATTATTGGAATGCCGACATACTCAGCAGATAATTTATTTTTTGATAATGCATTTTCACTGGTTGTAAATGCTATCGAGTCAACTTTTGGGATAAGCACATCATCGGAATTGAACTTATATGAATTAAACTCGAAGAAAGCACCATAAGAGAGCCACAAATGATATCCTATCAGGTTAAGCTGCTGATTGATTACATGCAGGTTTACTCCCAAGGATTTGCCGGGAATAGGCTCTAATGCGTCATAAGCTGCTGGAAAATTGGAGGTTAGAGAAGGGCCGAAATAATTATTCAATCCAACATCAAGCAATGCAAACCGGGTGCGGATATTTTTCATCTCGTCATCATTTTCATCTTCATCTTCACACTCTTCCTCATCTTTGAAAACATTCACCTTGGTATCACCATCATCCTGGTCATCTACTATCATTTTCCACCTACCTATACGTACTTCAGTTGAGTCAGTGCTAGGGTCGCCGGGCTCACCAGGTAAATCCGGAGGAAAAGGTACATCCGGAGCAGAGGGTAAATCCGGAGGTGAAGGTATTTCCGGCCAGTTAAAATTGATTCCCAGGGAATCAAAGAGTTGCCAATTCTGTGATTTAAGCTTGTCGTTCATCACAGCCAGTGAATCGCGAAGCTGATCCATCTCTTGTTGTAATTGTTCTTTGAATTCATCCATCTGTTGTTTGAATTCTTCCTGTTGTTCCGGCGACCATCCATTCTGCTGGGAAAATGCCATCATCGGGGCAAACAAGATCGTCAACTGTAGAAGAAACTTTTTCATGATTTTTAAATCTGATTTTAGATAATTTGTTTAGAATATGGGTAGTCCTTTATCTTAGCTATGGTACAGCTGTCTTATTGGTCTTAACCTTCTTTTTAGAGTTAGTAAATTTTTTCTTCTTTGAAAATTTGTGATAAAAAGCGAACCTATCTGTGTTGAGGGAAACCGCAACAACCTCCTTAGATTTAAGCTTATCAAAAGAATCAGATGAACTCTTGATGAAGTCAGCC